>NZ_JBMKHB010000001.1:0-283507 GCF_049238285.1 Enterobacter cloacae complex sp. IR53041
GCTGAACAGGAGGGACAGCTGATAGAAACAGAAGCCACTGGC
This sequence comes from Enterobacter cloacae complex sp. IR53041, assembly GCF_049238285.1. NCBI lineage: Bacteria > Pseudomonadati > Pseudomonadota > Gammaproteobacteria > Enterobacterales > Enterobacteriaceae > Enterobacter > Enterobacter cloacae complex sp. IR53041. The sequence goes on from NZ_JBMKHB010000001.1 coordinate 43, forward strand.
GCACCTCAAAAACACCATCATACACTAAATCAGTAAGTTGGCACCATTACCCAATATTGTGAGCTGCCGCAAAGAAAGCAGGTGAAATGAGGAAGTGCGGGTCCTCATCGCCAGCCCCTCTCCTGGAAGGGAAAGGGCTGCTGCGAGCGGAAACTACTGGGATAAGTAGCGGCGTGACAGCCGTTTCGCCACCTTTTGCAACAGCGGTTCGAGCGCCACGGCCAGTACCATTCTGACCGGCTTGCGGGCAACCGATTTAATCGCCCACCCCGCTACCCCAGCCGGACCGTAACGTAACGCGGTCATCAGGACCAGCTTACCTGCGATTTTCAGGCCGGGTTTTACCTTCTGACCGGCCTGTTGCCAGTGTTGTTTCATCTCTTTTCTCTCTTAAAGCTGACGGAAACGACTTCTCAGCGTAAAGGTATCGGATGTGACATAACGTTCCATTTCCCGTAACCGCTTCTCACCTGCGGCGAGTTGCGCATCCACAGCATTGAGGAGATCGCTGCTGGTGGGAGCGCCTTCCGCCGCCAGTTCTCCTTCCGGCATCGGGTCAAGCACAAACGACAACACGATGTACGCAACCAGGGTAATAAATGCCAGACCGAAGAAGATCGACAGCACCGTCACCACGCGTACCAGCTTAACCGGGACGTCAAGATAGTGAGCCAGCCCGGCGCAGACGCCGCGCACCATGCCCTGCTGTGGAATTCGCCACAGCTTTTTGTTCAGATTCAGTCCAGACATTAACGGTCCCTCCAGTTTGGATGTTCAGCATCCAGAATGGCTTCCAGCGCCTGAATGCGTTCACGCATTTTGTTCGCCTCATCGGAGAGCTGTATCAGACGCTGTTGTTCACTCTGGGAAAGTTCGCCCCGTGAGGAACGGTTGCTGTAGTGCAGCCATAACCAAATCGGCAAAACGAACAGCACGAAAATCGTCAGGGGAATAGCCAGAAAAAGCGCGCTCATGTGTACTCCTTGTCTTACGATGCGGCACGTTCAGGTGCCGCAGGCATTATTATTGGTTGTCTTGCTTCATTTTGGCTTTCAGTGCCGCCAGCTGCTCGCTGATTTCATCATCGGCCTTGAGGTCAGCAAACTGTTGATCCAGTGACTTCTGCTTACCGATGCCGTGGCTTTCGGCTTCCGCTTCCATCTGGTCGATACGACGCTCAAACGATTCAAAACGGGCCATCGCTTCATCCAGCTTACCGCTGTCGAGCTGGCGACGCACGTCGCGGGAAGAGCTTGCCGCCTGGTGACGCAGAGTCAGCGCCTGCTGACGCGCGCGGGTTTCGCTCAGCTTGTTTTCCAGCTCGCCAATCTCTTTCTTCATGCGGGTGAGCGTGTCATCCACCAGGGTCACTTCATGCTCGAGCGTCGCGACCAACTCTGCCAGCTTCTGTTTTTCGATCAGCGCCGCACGGGCCAGATCCTCTTTGTCTTTGCGCAGCGCGAGTTCTGCTTTTTCCTGCCATTCGTTCAGTTGAACGGTGGCCTGTTCAATACGACGCGTAAGCTGTTTTTTCTCAGCCAGCGCGCGGGCGGAGGTAGAGCGGACTTCAACCAGCGTGTCTTCCATCTCCTGAATCATCAGACGCACCAGCTTCTGCGGATCTTCCGCTTTCTCCAGCAGTGAGTTGATGTTGGCGTTCACGATGTCGGCAAAACGAGAAAAAATACCCATAATTGACTCCTCATAGTTCTGTTATCGGGCGATGCCCTGCTGTACAAATAATACAAATCTCATGCCAACTTTTTATCTTATTGATTTAACAGGCCATGGTTGATTTTCATGCAGTGAAGAACTATTCTTACCTGGTGAATATCGCTAAGGAGTGGTTAATTTCATCATGCCCGGATACAAAGACAATTTACTCGGCGAAGCAAACAGCTTTCTGGAAGTGCTGGAACAGGTGTCTCGCCTGGCGCCGCTCAATAAACCGGTGCTGATTATCGGCGAGCGGGGTACGGGTAAGGAACTCATCGCCAACCGTCTGCACTACTTATCCGGGCGCTGGGACGGCCCCTTCATTTCCCTTAACTGCGCGGCGCTGAATGAAAACCTGCTCGACACCGAGCTCTTCGGCCATGAAGCGGGTGCGTTTACCGGTGCCCAGAAGCGCCATCCCGGACGCTTTGAGCGCGCCGACGGCGGTACGCTGTTTCTTGATGAGCTGGCCACCGCGCCCATGCTGGTGCAGGAGAAACTGCTGCGCGTGATTGAATACGGCGAACTGGAGCGCGTCGGCGGTAGTCAGCCGCTGCAAGTCAACGTGCGCCTGGTGTGCGCCACTAACGCCAACCTGCCGGAGAGGGTGGCAGAGGAAACATTCCGTGCCGACCTGCTTGACCGCCTGGCCTTTGACGTCGTGCAGCTTCCTCCGCTGCGCGAGCGAAGAAGCGACATTATGCTGCTAGCAGACCAGTTTGCGATTCAGATGTGCCGCGAGCTTGGACTGCCGCTGTTCCCCGGCTTCAGCGATTATGCACGGGAGACGCTGCTCGCGTACCACTGGCCGGGCAATATCCGCGAGTTGAAAAACGTCGTGGAGCGTTCCGTCTATCGCCACGGCAGCAGCGAGACGGAGCTGGACAACATTATTATCGATCCTTTTCAGCGCAGCGCGCCGCCGTCCGCACCAACGTCTCGAGGCGACGCCCCTGCTCTTCCCCTTGATCTGCGCCAGTTCCAGCACGACCAGGAGAAACAGCTGCTGGAGCAAAGCCTGAAGATGGCGAAATACAACCAGAAACGGGCGGCTGAACTGCTGGGTCTGACCTACCATCAGTTAAGGGCATTGCTTAAAAAACATCAAATGCGCTAACAATATCAGCACTTACCATAGACATTTTTACGAAGCAGGCGTAAGTGCGATACACTTTGCAGATCGAACCTAAAAACCTTAAAAATTATGCGTCTGGTTTTATCGTCCTTTTTTGCACTTGGTCTGTTTAGCAGCCAGGCCTTTGCCGCGCCCGGGCAAACGCCGCAGCCTGACATTCGTGACAGCGGCTTCGTCTATTGCGTAAGCGGCCAGGTGGATACCTTCAACCCGCAAAAAGCGGGCAGCGGCCTGATTGTGGATACCCTTGCCGCGCAGCTTTACGATCGTCTGCTTGATGTAGACCCGTACACTTACCGTCTCGTGCCCGAGCTTGCGGAAAGCTGGGAAGTGCTGGATAACGGCGCAACCTACCGTTTTCACCTGCGCGATGATGTTGCGTTTCAGCGTACGCCGTGGTTTACCCCCTCGCGCAAGCTGAATGCGGATGACGTGGTCTTCACCTTCCAGCGCATCTTTAACCGCAACCACCCGTGGCATAACGTTAACGGCAGCAATTTCCCCTATTTCGACAGCCTGCAGTTTGCCGACACCGTGAAAAGCGTGCGCAAGCTGGACAACCGCACGGTTGAATTCACGCTGACGCGCCCGGATGCCTCATTCCTGTGGCATCTGGCAACCCACTATGCGTCCGTCATGTCGGCCGAATACGCGGCGAAGCTGACGAAAAAAGATCGTCAGGAACTGCTCGATCGTCAGCCGGTCGGCACCGGTCCGTTCCAGCTGGCCGAATACCGCGCCGGGCAATATATTCGTCTGCAGCGCCACGAGCATTTCTGGCGGGGTACGCCGCTGATGCCGCAGGTGGTGGTCGATCTGGGTTCTGGCGGGACGGGACGTCTGTCAAAACTGCTCACCGGGGAATGCGACGTGCTTGCCTGGCCCGCGGCCAGCCAGCTCACGATTTTGCGCGACGATCCGCGCCTGCGTCTGACGCTACGCCCGGGGATGAACATCGCGTATCTGGCCTTTAACACCGATAAGCCGCCGTTGAATAACCCTGCCGTTCGACACGCTCTGGCGCTGGCCATTAACAACCAGCGTCTGATGCAGTCGATCTATTACGGCACGGCGGAAACCGCCGCCTCAATTTTACCGCGCGCCTCGTGGGCCTACGACGGTGAGGCTAAAATTACGGAATACAATCCGGCAAAAGCGCGTGAACAGCTGAAAGCGCTGGGGGCAGAAAACCTCACGCTGCAGCTTTGGGTGCCCACCAGCTCCCAGGCGTGGAACCCCAGCCCGCTCAAGACCGCCGAACTGCTGCAGGCGGATATGGCGCAGGTAGGCGTTAAAGTGATCATCGCACCGGTAGAGGGCCGTTTCCAGGAGGCGCGCCTGATGGATATGAATCATGATTTAACCCTCACCGGTTGGGCCACCGACAGCAACGACCCGGACAGCTTCTTCCGGCCGCTGCTGAGCTGTGCGGCGATAAACTCGCAGACCAACTACGCCCACTGGTGTAACCGGGAGTTTGACGCCGTGCTGCAAAAAGCGCTGGCTTCCCAACAGCTGGCCTCGCGCATCGACGCCTATGATGAAGCGCAGAAGATCCTTGCCCAGGAACTCCCGGTGCTGCCGCTGGCCTCTTCCCTGCGCCTTCAGGCGTATCGCTATGATATTAAAGGCCTGGTGCTGAGCCCGTTTGGCAACGCCTCGTTCGCCGGCGTGTCGCGTGAAAAAGAACAAGAGGTGAAAAAACCATGATTATTTTTACCTTGCGTCGGCTCCTGTTGCTGCTGGTGACGCTCTTTTTCCTGAACTTTGTCGGGTTTAGCCTGAGCTATTTCACGCCCCACGCCCCGCTCCAGGGATCGTCGCTGTGGGATGCCTGGCTCTTCTGGTTTAACGGGCTGCTGCACTGGGATTTCGGCGTATCCAGCATTAACGGGCAGCTGATTTCCGAGCAGTTGAAAGAGGTTTTCCCGGCCACGATGGAGCTGTGCATTCTGGCCTTCGGGTTTGCCCTGATGGTCGGGATCCCCGTGGGCATGCTGGCCGGGATATATCGCAACAAATGGCAGGATAAGTTTATCAGCGCCCTCGCCCTGCTTGGCTTCTCCATCCCGGTCTTCTGGCTGGCACTGCTGCTGACGCTTTTCTTCTCGCTGACAATGGGCTGGCTCCCGGTTTCTGGCCGTTTTGACCTGCTCTATACGGTTAAATCGGTGACGGGCTTTGCCATTATCGACGCGTGGCTGTCCGATTCCGTGTGGCGGCATGAGATGATCGTCAGCGCCCTGCGCCATATGGTGCTGCCGGTACTGACGCTGGCGGTTGCGCCAACAACCGAAGTGATCCGCCTGATGCGCCTGAGCACCATTGAGGTGTTTGACCAGAACTATGTCAAAGCCGCCGCCACGCGCGGACTGTCGCGCCTGACTATCCTGCGCCTCAACGTCCTGCACAACGCCCTTCCGCCGGTTATTCCGCGTCTGGGATTACAGTTCTCCACCATGCTCACGCTGGCCATGATCACCGAGATGGTCTTTAGCTGGCCTGGCCTCGGGCGGTGGCTGATTAACGCTATCCGCCAGCAGGACTACGCCGCGATTTCCGCAGGGGTGATGGTGATTGGTTCGCTGGTGATTATTGTTAACGTGTTGTCCGATATTCTGGGTGCCATGGCCAACCCATTGAAGCATAAGGAATGGTATGCCCTACGATAACGTATACAGTGAAAAGCGCACGCCCGGTGTGCTGCGTACCGTGTGGCGTAAATTCTATGGTGATACCACGGCAATGATCGGCCTTTATGGCTGCGCCGGTCTGGTGTTGCTCTGTGTCTTTGGCTCCTGGTTTGCGCCGTACGGCATTGACCAGCAGTTCCTTGGCTATCAGCTGCTGCCGCCGTCCTGGTCGCGCTACGGAGAGGTCTCTTTCTTCCTGGGAACGGACGACCTCGGACGTGACGTGTTAAGCCGCCTGCTGAGCGGTGCGGCCCCGACGGTGGGCGGCGCGTTTGTGGTGACGCTCGCGGCCACGATCTGCGGGCTGGCGCTGGGTATTTTTGCGGGATCCACGCATGGCCTGCGCTCGGCGGTGCTTAACCACATTCTGGATACGCTGCTGTCGATTCCGTCACTGCTGCTGGCGATCGTTGTGGTTGCCTTTGCCGGTCCGCACCTGTCGCATGCCATGTTCGCCGTCTGGCTGGCTATCCTGCCCCGCATCGTGCGCTCGGTTTACAGCATGGTGCATGACGAGCTGGAAAAAGAGTATGTCGTCGCTGCGCGTCTGGACGGCGCGACCACCTTCAATATTCTGTGGTTTGCCGTGTTGCCTAACATCGCGTCCGGGCTGGTCACCGAGATCACCCGCGCCCTGTCGATGGCGATTCTGGACATCGCGGCGCTCGGCTTCCTCGACCTCGGCGCGCAGCTGCCGTCGCCTGAATGGGGCGCGATGCTCGGTGACGCGCTGGAGTTAATTTACGTGGCGCCGTGGACGGTTATGCTGCCGGGTGCGGCCATCATGGTGAGCGTGCTGCTGATCAACCTGCTGGGCGACGGTATTCGCCGTGCAATTAACGCGGGGGTGCAATAATGCCGCTTCTTGATATTCGCAACCTCACCATTGAATTCAAAACCGGTGAAGGCTGGGTTAAAGCCGTCGATCGCATTAGTATCACCCTCGCGGAGGGTGAAATTCGCGGGCTGGTGGGGGAATCCGGCTCAGGCAAAAGCCTGATCGCCAAAGCCATCTGCGGCGTGGCGAAAGATAACTGGCGCGTCACCGCAGACCGTATGCGGTTTGATGATATCGACCTGCTGCGCCTCTCTCCCCGCGAGCGGCGTAAGCTGGTCGGGCACAACGTCTCCATGATTTTCCAGGAGCCGCAGTCCTGTCTCGACCCGTCCGAGCGCGTGGGCAAACAGCTGATGCAGAATATCCCCGGCTGGACCTATAAAGGCCGCTGGTGGCAGCGCGTGGGCTGGCGCAAGCGTCGCGCCATTGAGCTTTTACACCGCGTCGGGATTAAAGATCACAAAGATGCGATGCGCAGCTTCCCGTACGAGCTGACCGACGGTGAATGTCAGAAAGTGATGATTGCCATCGCGCTGGCCAATCAGCCGCGTTTGCTGATTGCGGATGAACCGACGAACGCGATGGAGCCCACCACGCAGGCGCAAATTTTCCGCCTGCTGTCGCGTCTTAACCAGAACAACAACACCACCATTTTGCTGATCAGCCATGACCTGCAAATGCTCAGCAAATGGGCGGATAAAATTGATGTGATGTACTGCGGACAAACGGTCGAAACCGCGCCGAGTGAAGACCTGATCACCGCGCCGCACCACCCGTATACGCAGGCGCTAATCCGCGCTATTCCCGATTTTGGCAGCGCCATGCCGCATAAGAGCCGCCTGAATACCCTGCCCGGGGCGATTCCGCTGCTGGAATCGTTGCCGATAGGCTGTCGTCTGGGGCCGCGTTGCCCGTATGCGCAGCGTAAATGTATCGAGACGCCACGCCTGACCGGGGCCAAAAATCATCTTTACGCCTGTCATTTCCCGCTGAACATGGAGAGAGAGTGAAATGGTCGAAACCTTGCTGGAAGTCCGCAACCTGAGTAAGACCTTTCGCTACCGCACGGGGCTGTTTCATCGTCAAACTGTCGACGCGGTAAAACCGCTCAGCTTTACCCTGCGTGAAAAACAGACCCTGGCAATCATCGGCGAGAACGGTTCCGGGAAATCCACCCTGGCGAAAATGCTCGCCGGTATGGTTGAACCGACTGCAGGCGAAGTATTGATTGACGATCACCCTCTGACGTTCGGGGATTACTCTTTCCGCAGCCAGCGCATCCGCATGATCTTCCAGGATCCGTCGACCTCGCTCAACCCACGCCAGCGCATTTCGCAGATCCTTGATTTTCCGCTGCGTCTGAACACCGACCTGGAGCCCGAGGCGCGCCGTAAGCGTATCTTCGAAACACTGCGCATGGTTGGCCTATTACCGGACCACGAAAGCTACTACCCGCACATGCTGGCTCCCGGCCAGAAACAGCGTCTGGGTCTGGCGCGTGCGTTGATTTTGCGCCCGAAAGTGATCATTGCTGACGAAGCGCTTGCCTCGCTGGATATGTCGATGCGTTCACAGCTGATTAACCTGATGCTGGAGCTGCAGGAAAAACAGGGCATCTCGTATATCTACGTCACCCAGCATCTGGGGATGATGAAGCACATCAGCGATCAGGTGATGGTTATGCACCAGGGTGAAGTGGTTGAACGCGGCAGCACGGCGGATGTGATGGCCTCCCCGCTTCACGAGCTGACAAAACGGCTGATAGCCGGGCATTTCGGTGAAGCATTGACGGCCGATGCGTGGCGCAAAGATCGGTAAACAAACGTTGCACCGCTTAATAAGGATTAAATAGCCTTAATACGCTGTTTAATCCTTAACTTTTTCATCTCCATAGCTGCTCCATATTCTCAGCAAAATACATCAACAGTTCTTCTCCAGAATATCCGGACATTATGGAGGAGAAGAAATGAACAACGCCACTTACGTTCTCAAATATACCGAGTACCTCATCAGAAAATGTCGTTCATTTTTAATGGCGGACCTGTATTTTCATACTGTGAGGCTCAAGAAAACATCGGGGAAGCACCCTGACATTAATTCACCCACGACGTTGAGTGAAAAAATATGTCATCGTCTGGTTTATGACCACAATAACGTCTATACCCTGCTTGCCGATAAACTCGCCGTTCGGGAATACGTAATCTCCAGAACAACGCGTACGAAAACGGTGCCATTACTTGGCGTGTACAGCAAGGTGTCCCAGATTGATTTTTCGACGCTCCCTGAAAAATTTGTCCTTAAGTGCAACCATGACAGTGGCAGCACAATAATATGTACGAACAAAGCGCAATTTAACGTCAGGGAGGCGTGTAAAAAACTCAGTCTCGCGTTAAAGAAAAATATGTACTACACCACGCGCGAATGGCAGTACAAAAACATTACGCCAAAAATACTTTGCGAACCGTATGTCGATCTCTTCGATGATGCAGACAGGAACACAGCGCCCGAAATGCTGAGGATCCATTGCTTTCATGGCGTTGCCCACTATGTTGAAGCGGATTTTACGGATGACAGCGGCAAAGGTTTCATCAACGTTTACGACAGGTACTGGAACTTACAACCCTTTCAGATGGAATATCCGAATACACCGTTGGCGCCAGGCGAACCGGCCTTGTTCCGACAAGCGTTGCTGGCATCCCAGGAGCTGGCGGATGGCATTGACTACTGCCGCGTTGACCTCATGCTAAAAAAAGATGAAATCTATTTCAGTGAAATAACCTTAAGCCCGAGACGCGGTAAACTGTCGATTACCCCGCAGGAATGGGATGCTAAGCTAGGAAAAATATGGCATTTACCGCCGGCAGGCACATTTGACCTGCCGCTGACGCTCACGAGTCGGGCCAGGTGAGTTTAAATATCGAGTGGTTTTGCGTTGATAAGGTATAGGTAACATCGCCACCATGCGCCAGCATGATGGCTTTTACCACCGACAAGCCCAAACCACAGCCTTCCGGGTTCAACTGTCTGGCGCCGTTATCGCGCTGAAAGGGCTGAAAGGGCTGAAACAGGAAGTCATGAAACTCCCTGGGGATACCCGGTCCCCCATCCTGAATCAGGATAAAATTGCCTTTATCCGAAACACCATTTTTAACCGTGAGCTTGCGCGAAGTTGAATAGTGTAAGGCATTGTCAAATAAAACGGTCAGACACTGATTGATGCGTAAGGGATCGAATACGCACTGCTGCTCCCTCAGTTCAGTATGGACGGTAAATGCCTTACGGTTGAACTCGGGCATGAAGGTATCGAGCGCGTCCTGTAGTGTCCCTTTCAGATCCGTTCTGGCCTGGTATAACGTGTATCCTGCCCCGCCATCCGAACTGATAACCCGGAGATCTTCAATCAGACGGGTTAATCCTTCCGTCTGTTTGAGGAGGTTAGTAAACAGCACCGGGTCCGGGGTAAACACCCCGTCAACCAGCCCCTGAAGCCTTCCGCGTAAAATGGTGACCGGGGTCCTGAGTTCATGCGCAATCGCAGCATTCCAGGATTTCCGCTGGATATCCAGCGTTTGCAGCTTTTCTGCCATTTCATTGAAATCCGTAACCAGGTGATTGATCTCTCCCAGCCGGGAACTGGCACAGAATGCCCTGGCGTCCAGATCGCCCTGAGAAATTTTTTTCAGGCTGGACGCGACCGCGTTTAGCGGGGTGAGTATTCGCGATGAAAGTTTGACCGTAAAGAATACGGCAATGATCAGGCTGATCGTTGTCGCGGTCCCAATCCATACCCAGTCCCACATCGTCATCTGCTCGTCATCGCCCGCAGCAGGGCCGCCGGGAAGATGATCCAGAATAAAGGAGTAAAAAAACCAGGAGCCCAGTATGGCGATGGCAATTATCGTAAACGTCAACAATAGCATATACGATAAGATCTGACGACTCAGGACAGACTCTTTATTCATTTCTTTTCCCCAAGCCGGTAACCCATGCCCCTGATGCTCTCGGGAACGCCATAAAGACCGGCCAGCTCCAGTTTTTTTCGCAGCTTGCTCATATGGCTGTCGACGGTTCTGTCGAGCGTATCGCCTTCCGGCAAACACGCGTTGAGCAACTCTTCACGGGAACAGACCTTGCGCGGATACCGCACCAGGTAAGAAAGCAACTTAAATTCGGTCGTCGTTAAGACCGGGGAGATAACCTCGGGCCCCGCAGTAACCTCCACGTAGAAATCATCCGGATAGACCGTAATGAATGGCGTTCTGAGCGGCAGGGCCCCCGCCTGCTGAAGCGCAGGCTTTGTTCTACGCAGCACCGCCTCAACCCGTGCGACAACTTCCGAAGGGTTGAAGGGTTTGATGACGTAATCATCCGCGCCGAGCCTCAGACCCATAAGTTTATCGACGTCCTGATCGAGAGCGGAAACCATAATGACGGGGACAGCGCTTTCATGGCGAAGCGTGGTAAGCACGCTCCAGCCGTCACACACGGGCAGGTGAATGTCCAGCAAGATGAGATCCGGTTTATGGAGGCGATTGAGCGTTATCGCCTGCTCGCCCTGCCTGGCCCTGAGCGTTTTCATTCCCGAACGCTCTAAGTAGCTCATCAGTATATCGGCGATTTCGTCTTCATCTTCAACAACAAGGATAAGCGTATTTTTGTTCATATTATCTCCGCGGGTGAAATCCCTTTAAGCACGCTATCAGATATCTTGAGCACAATAAGACACAGCCTCCGGGAAAAAGTGCCGTAGTCACGAAAATTTCCCGGTTGATTTAAATGCCCGGTTATTTCTCCACACAGCCTACACATTCAGTCAATAAAGACTCGACAATGTCCGTTCAAAATCGCAAATGAGGCATAACGCGTTGTGCATTGCGCGCTGCAAATTACCACTGTTTCTTAAAGATTTTATGAAGTTGGCTGAAATAATGAACATGGAATTTTCTAAATATTTTTCCCCTAAAAAACTGGGCATATATTCTCTGTTTCTGCTGCTGTCGTGGGGATTACTTTATACCTGGCTGGTGCTGGTACACAGAATGGATGAGAAAGTCGCCTCGACGCTGCTCTCTTCACCCCTTATCTATGGCTGCATCGCATTGTCAGTGGTTTCTCTGGTCATACAAAATAAAGCCGGCGCGTTCATTGAGCTACTTATCATCGCCTTCTGGCTGATGGTGATTTTTGTTTATCTCATTATTACGTTCACCGTGCTGTTAAACGCGATGCCCGATATTGAGGATCTGATCTTTTACTATGAATGTTATTTGATCATTTTTTTTGGTGGAGCACCGCTGTACCTCATTCTGAGAATGATCTGAGCCCTTGCTCCACACATCCTCCATAAACCGCCCACTTCCGCTAAACAGGTGCGTGGTAGAGTCTCTGCCTCACTCTTTTGCATAAAAAATAACCCAATGCCTCATTTTTTTATCGAACGTCCCATTTTCGCCTGGGTTGTGGCGCTGTTTATCGTCCTGACGGGTCTCCTGTCTATTCCTCGTTTGCCGGTTGCGCAGTATCCGGCGGTGGCTCCGCCGGGCATCATTATTTCCGTTAGTTACCCGGGGGCCAGCCCCGATATCATGAATACGTCGGTGGTATCGTTAATCGAGCGCGAAATCTCTGGCGTAGATAATTTGCTCTACTTCGAATCATCCAGCGACACAACCGGTTCGGCATCGATTACCGTCACGTTTAAACCCGGCACGGACATCAAGCTGGCGCAGATGGATCTGCAGAACCAGATTAAGATCGTCGAGCCTCGTCTTCCTCAGGCGGTAAGACAAAACGGCATTAACGTCGAGGCCGCTAATTCTGGATTTTTAATGATGGTGGGGCTGAAGTCCACCAGCGGTCAATTCGAGGAAGCCGACTTAAGCGACTATTTTGCCCGAAACGTCAGTGACGAGCTTCGTCGCGTGCCCGGCGTAGGGAAAGTTCAGCTGTTTGGCGGCGAAAAAGCGCTGCGTATCTGGCTGGATCCGATGAAGCTCCACAGCTACGGCCTCTCGGTGAGCGATGTACTTACTGCTGTTGGCCAGCAAAATGCCCTGGTTTCGCCCGGCAAAACGGGAGATGAACCAGCATCTGCGGGACAAGGCGTAACGTATCCCATCACCGTGAAGGGGCAACTCACTTTGGTAGAGGCGTTCAGAAACATTACCCTGAAATCAGATGCATCGGGCGCGAGGCTGAAACTGTCCGACGTCGCGCGCGTTGAGTCCGGCCTGCAAAGTTACGCTTTCGGTATCCGCGAAAATGGTGTGCCCGCAACGGCGGCGGCAATCCAGCTGTCGCCGGGTGCCAACGCAATGAGTACAGCTTCAGGCGTACGCGCGCGCATCGACGAGCTTTCCCTGGTGTTACCGGAAGGAATGGCGTTTACGGTTCCCTTCGATACCGCGCCGTTTGTGAAACTTTCTATCATGAAGGTGGTTCAGACATTTGTCGAAGCGATGGTCCTGGTCTTCCTGGTGATGCTTCTGTTTCTGCACAAGATACGCTGTACGCTTATCCCGGCGATTGTTGCTCCCGTCGCACTTCTTGGCACCTTCACGGTGATGTTATTGAGCGGATACTCCATCAATATTCTGACGATGTTCGGCATGGTGCTGGCGATAGGGATTATCGTTGATGATGCCATTGTGGTTGTGGAGAACGTCGAACGACTGATGGCGGAAAAAAGCCTCTCCCCACGGGACGCTACCCGGCAGGCCATGCAGGAGATCGCCCCGGCGATTATCGGGATCACGCTGGTGCTGACTGCCGTCTTTATCCCCATGGGGTTTGCTGAGGGTTCGGTCGGGATTATCTATCGACAATTTTGTATTTCTATGGCGGTCTCCATACTGCTGTCCGCGTTTCTAGCCCTGACGCTAACGCCTGCCCTGTGCGCAACGTTACTCAAGCCGCACAAGGCAGGAAAGAGCGGAAGTGGAAGGTTCGCGGCCAGGTTTAACGCGCGCTTCCGTTTGCTCACCGTCTGTTACGAAGCCGGGCTGGGTGCCGTTCTGAAGCGAACCGGGCGTATGCTGCTCCTGTACGTTGCGCTTTGCACGGCGCTGTTTGTTGGATTGTCTTCGCTACCGTCGTCCTTTCTGCCGGATGAAGATCAGGGCTACTTTATGTCCTCTATCCAGCTGCCTTCTGATGCCACGATGCAGCGCACCCTCGACGTGGTCAAAAAATTTGAAGCGGAAATTGCGGTCCGGCCGGACATTGAAAGCAAAATTATGATCCTGGGGTTTGGCTTTTCAGGTTCAGGACCGAATTCGGCTATGGCCTTCACCACGCTGAAGGACTGGAAAAATCGGCAGGGCTCGACGGCTCAGGATGAAGCCGACCACATACAGGCCAGCATGACGAACGTCACTGATGCCGTCACAATGAGCCTGCTCCCGCCGGCCATTTCGGATATGGGTACCTCCTCGGGCTTCACCTGGTACGTTCAGGACAGAGCGGGAGCGGGCTATGAGGCTCTAAAGAGGGCCGCCGACGCGCTGGTTCAGCAGGCTAATCAACGCCCTGAACTCAGCGATGTCTATATAGACGGTCTGCCGGAAGGAACCAGCCTTGCGCTCCAGGTTGACCGGGAAAAGGCGGAAGCGATGGGCGTCTCATTCGATGATATCAACCAGACGCTCTCCGTCACCCTGGGCTCAAATTACGTCAACGACTATACGAACAACGGCCGCGTTCAACAGGTGATTATGCAGGCCGATGCCCCTTACCGAATGCAGCCTGAGCAGATACTGAAACTATCAGTGAAAAACCGGATGGGTGAGATGGTGCCGGTATCAACGTTTGCGACGATCTCCTGGAACGTTGCGCCGCAGCAGTTGACGCGCTACCAGGGTTATTCTGCTATACGGATAACCGGAAATGCGGCGTCAGGCGTATCCAGCGGCACCGCAATGAAGGCCATGGAGGGCTTGTCCAGGAGCCTGCCTCAGGGCATGGCGGGTGAGTGGGCCGGGAGTTCGTTGCAGGAGAAAAAATCGGAATCGCAGCTTCCGGGCCTGATCGCCCTGTCGATACTGGTCGTGTTTATGGTGCTCGCCGCCCTGTATGAGAGCTGGTCTATTCCTTTTGCGGTCATGCTGGTTGTTCCACTGGGCCTTATCGGCGCGGTGATAGCGGTGTTTGTTACCGGTATGACCAATGACGTGTTCTTTAAGGTCGGTCTGATTACGCTCATCGGCCTGTCGGCCAAGAACGCCATTCTGATTGTGGAGTTTGCCAGGCAGCTGCATCGCGAAGGGCAACCCCTACTGGCGGCGACCATTCATGCCGCCAGTCAGCGTCTGCGCCCCATTCTGATGACATCGTTAGCCTTTACCTTAGGAGTTGTTCCTCTGATGCTGGCCACCGGTGCAAGCGACAGTACGCAGCATGCCATCGGTACCGGCGTATTTGGCGGCATGATTAGCGGTACGCTTCTCGCGATCTTCTTCGTACCGGTTTTCTTTATCGTTATTGCGCGCTTCATCGGCAACATCAGTAAAGCGTGAACACCCTTGCAGGATCGCGCCTCCTCGCTGGTTGGATGAGGCGAAGCTGTTGCCGGGTGATATACTGGACGAATGCTGAAATTTCGCGCCCCCGCGAGTCCGCGGCGCATTCTTCGGGGCATGCGACTTCAGAGAAGTGCGAGAAATATCGTGACACAAAGGGCCGTGAGTGGGCTATAATTTCGAGCTAATTTCGAATGATTTTGAAATACTGCCTGTAACACTATGAATTACAAGGCAAAATAAGCAATGAATATAAGGATTAAAGCTATGGGTTTTCTTTCCGGTAAGCGCATTCTGGTGACTGGCGTTGCCAGCAAACTGTCCATCGCATACGGCATCGCACAGGCAATGCATCGCGAAGGCGCTGAGCTGGCGTTCACCTACCAGAACGACAAGCTGAAAGGCCGTGTTGAAGAGTTTGCCGCGCAGCTGGGTTCCAGCATTGTTCTGGAATGTGACGTTGCACAAGACGAAAGCATCGACGGCATGTTTGCTGAACTGGCAAAAGCATGGCCGAAATTCGACGGTTTCGTTCACTCCATCGGCTTCGCGCCTGGCGACCAGTTGGACGGCGACTACGTGAACGCGGTAACCCGTGATGGCTTCAAAATCGCGCACGACATCAGCTCCTACAGCTTCGTTGCGATGGCGAAATCCTGCCGCGCGATGCTGAACCCGGGCGCAGCCCTGCTGACCCTGTCCTACCTGGGCGCAGAACGTGCGATCCCTAACTACAACGTTATGGGACTGGCTAAGGCGTCTCTGGAAGCCAACGTACGCTACATGGCGAACGCAATGGGTCCTGAAGGCGTGCGTGTTAACGCCATCTCTGCGGGTCCTATCCGCACCCTGGCCGCTTCCGGTATTAAAGATTTCCGTAAAATGCTGGCACACTGCGAAGCGGTTACCCCGATTCGTCGTACCGTTACCATTGAAGATGTGGGTAACTCTGCAGCATTCCTGTGCTCTGACCTTTCTGCAGGTATCTCCGGCGAAGTGGTTCACGTTGACGGCGGCTTCAACATCGCTGCAATGAACGAGCTGGAAATTAAATAAGTTATGACTCTCTTCCCGCCCGGGAAGAGAGTATTTCCCCCCGCGTCACCCCTTCGTTATTCCGTTCTGCTATTTGTTATCACCTAACAATATTTTTCCCTTTATCAGCCTTACGCCAGGATATTGATCGCCATTTTGAGATCAAGGAACGCACATGGAACAACGCCGTTTTTCCGGCAAAGGCCACTGGTATCATGAAACCCAGTCAAACCACGCGCAGACGGATGTTCTGCCCCTGGTGCCCGAAGCCGCTAACGTCGACGATCGTTTTTTGCTCGATTTAGCCCTGCCTGATGAGATTGTCGCCGCCTGTTCTGGCTGGCTTACCCCTGCCAGAGCCTTATGCCACCAGCTGTTTCCGCTCTCAATTCCCGTGAACCGACTGCATACGCTCAGCGCTTACGATCGGCTCAGTACCGCGCTAACGGTCGCTCAGGCCTGCGGCGTTCAGCGGCTCTGTAACCACTACGCCGCCCTCCTCGCCCCGCTTCCCGGCCCGGACTCCTCGCGCGAAAGCAACCGCCGCCTGGCGCAAATCACCCAGTATGCCCGCCAGCTCGCCAGCTCACCTGATGTCATTGATGATAAAGCCCGGAACCAGCTTGATGAGGTGGGCCTGTCCACGTACGACATCGTGGTGATTAACCAGATTATCGGCTTTATCGGTTTTCAGGCGCGCGTGGTCGCGATTTTTCAGGCGCTGTTGGGACACCCTGTTCGCTGGTTGCCGGGGCACCATATTCAGCCGCACACGCTTCCCGCGAGCCACGATGCGTGGATGCCGCTTTTACCCGTCGTCGAGCTGCGCTACGCGAATGCGCATCAGCTGGAGTCCCTCTCCCGCTGGCAGGCCGAATCCGCGCTCGAGGCGTTGACGCCGGTGCTTTGTCATGAGCCGACGCTGCTCGACCTGACCGGAGAAATCCTGTTAAACAGCCGCGCGGAGATCCCGCAGACGTCACCCGCACTTTCGGCAGCGGTCGAACTGCTGACCCGCTCGCCAGACCGCTTCAGTGCCGCGCAGTTTACCCCGCTCACGGATCAAGGATTCCAGGGCGAATATGCCATCACGCTGCTTACCCAAAGTGCGTTTGATGGCTGGCTTAATCGTCTGAAAGTGGCGTTTGGTAAAGAGGAATAACCACACTCATTACCCAAAGACCGCTTGCTGAGACAGTGAGAATCGCGTAAAACTGTCAGCCGCTCAATGGCTACGAAAATAGAACATTATGTTTCAGGACAACCCGCTGCTAGCGCAGCTTAAACAGCAACTGCATTCCCAGACGCCGCGTGCAGAAGGGGTCGTAAAAGCCACGGAAAAGGGCTTTGGCTTCCTTGAAGTTGACGCGCAGAAAAGCTACTTCATTCCGCCACCGCAGATGAAGAAAGTGATGCATGGCGACCGCGTCATGGCCGTCATTCATACCGAAAAGGAACGTGAGTCCGCCGAGCCGGAAGAACTGATCGAACCGTTCCTGACCCGTTTTGTGGGTAAGGTGCAGCGAAAAGACGATCGTCTTTCTATCGTGCCGGATCACCCTCTGCTGAAAGATGCCATTCCCTGCCGCGCCGCCCGTGGCGTTGAGCATGATTTTAAAGAAGGTGACTGGGCCGTAGCAGAAATGCGCCGTCATCCTCTGAAGGGCGATCGCGGTTTTTATGCGGAACTGACCCAGTTCATTACCTTTGGCGCCGATCATTTCGTGCCATGGTGGGTTACGCTGGCACGCCACAATCTTGAAAAAGAAGCGCCGAACGGCGTGGCAACCGAGATGCAGGACGAAGGTCTGACGCGTCGCGATCTCACCGCGCTGGAGTTTGTCACCATCGACAGCGCCAGCACCGAAGATATGGACGATGCGCTGTACGCTGAAGAGAGTGCCGACGGCAAACTGCACCTGACCGTTGCCATTGCCGATCCCACCGCCTGGATTGTTGAAGGCAGCAAGCTTGACGAAACGGCGAAAATCCGTGCGTTCACGAACTACCTGCCGGGCTTCAACATCCCAATGCTGCCGCGTGAACTGTCAGACGATCTCTGCTCGCTGCGTCCGAATGAAGTGCGTCCGGTCCTTGCCTGCCGCATGACCATTGCCGCGGATGGCGCGATTGAAGACGATATCGAGTTCTTTGCTGCCACCATCGAGTCGAAAGCCAAGCTGGCCTACGATAACGTCTCCGACTGGCTGGAAAATACCGGTAGCTGGAAACCGGAATCAGACGCCATTGCCGCGCAGATCCGTCTGCTGCATCGCATCTGCCTGAACCGCGGCGAGTGGCGTCAAACCCATGCGCTGGTGTTCAAAGATCGCCCGGATTATCGCTTTGTTCTGGGTGAGAAAGGCGAAGTGCTGGATATCGTGGCCGAGCCGCGACGCATTGCGAACCGCATCGTTGAAGAAGCGATGATTTCCGCCAACATCTGTGCCGCACGCGTGCTGCGCGACAAGCTGGGCTTTGGCATTTACAACGTTCATACCGGCTTCGACCCGGCGAATACCGAAGCGCTGGCAGCCCTGCTGAAGAATCACGACGTGCACGTCGATCCGGAAGAAGTGCTGACCCTGCCGGGCTTCTGCAAGCTTCGCCGCGAACTGGACGCGCAGCCATCGGGCTTCCTGGACAGCCGCATTCGTCGCTTCCAGTCCTTCGCTGAAATCAGCACCGAGCCTGGCCCGCACTTTGGTCTCGGCCTCGAAGCCTATGCGACCTGGACGTCACCGATCCGTAAGTATGGCGATATGGTTAACCACCGTCTGCTGAAAGCAATTATCAAAGGCGAAACCGTTGCCCGCCCTCAGGAGGAGACCACGCTGCAGATGGCCGATCGTCGCCGTCTGAACCGCATGGCAGAACGTGACGTTGGCGACTGGCTGTACGCGCGCTTCCTGCAGGATAAAGCCGGTACGGATACCCGTTTCGCCGCCGAGATCATTGATATCAGCCGCGGGGGGATGCGCGTCCGTCTGGTCGATAACGGTGCTGTCGCGTTTATTCCGGCGCCATTCCTGCATGCTGTTCGTGATGAAATGGTCTGTAGTCAGGAAAACGGTACGGTGCAAATTAAAGGTGAAACAGTTTACAAAGTCACCGACGTGATTGACGTCACTATCGCTGAAGTCCGTATGGAAACCCGCAGTATTATCGCGCGTCCTGTCGCCTGATAACCTGTTCAATTGTCGGTCATTTCCTTTCCGGAAAGGCCGACAATTTTTCTTTTTATCCCCGCCACAAAATCATTATTTTTTCTTACTATTTTCAATCTCCCCTCGCCCAAATTCGCCATAATTATATACAGTAAAAGAGTGTTGTTATATTCGGTTACGTGAATTTTTATACGCTCAGTATCCTTTTAAATCTGACTCGTTTTATTATAAGAATTCAGGGAAAAACAATAAGTTCACTTCGGTTTTGCCGCTGCTTCTCAACGGAAAAGTCGGCTGCAAATGAATAATTGGTGCGCGACTGAACAGCTGCGGGAGAAATATGATGGACGATCTGGAGCAGAATTTGCTGTTTCGCTACATGGGAACCCACAGCCCATGGTGGCGCTTGTCAGCTGACAGCAACGCTCTGCACCTTGCCGCCAGTGAAAATGCCGATGTCACTCAGGTGATTGCGCTGGACGACGATCAGGCCGATCTCATCCGTCATTTAACCGTTATTACCTCCAGCATTTCCATGACGCTCTCGTTATTCGGGGAAGATGTCCCGGTTCACCTTGTGGGCCGTAAAATTACCCGTAACGAGTGGGCCGGTACGGCTTCCGCCTGGAACGATACGCCCTCCGTGGCGCGCGACCTGGCTCAGGGACTCTCTTTTGCGGAACAGGTGGTGTCAGAGGCTAACTCCGTGATTGTTATTCTCGATCAGAACGGCAATATTCAGCGTTTTAACCGATTGAGCGAAGAGTATACCGGCCTCAAAGAGCAAGAAGTGATTGGCCAGAACGTGTTTAAGCTCTTTATGAGCCGAAGCGAAGCGGCTGCCTCAAAACGCAATATTACCGGTTTCTTCCGCAACGGCAGCTCCTACGAAGTCGAGCGCTGGATCAAAACGCGTAAAGGGCAACGACTGTTTCTGTTCAGAAACAAATTCGTTCACAGCGGCAGCGGTAAAAATGAAATTTTCCTTATCTGTTCCGGTACTGATATTACCGAGGAACGCCGCGCTCAGGAGCGGCTGCGCGTGCTGGCCAATACCGATACCATCACCGGCTTGCCAAACCGCAATGCGATCCACGACCTGATCTCTGACGCCATCAGTCACCGCGGCGACACGCAGGTTGGCGTGGTGTATCTCGACCTGGATAACTTTAAAAAGGTCAACGACGCTTACGGGCATATGTTTGGCGATCAGCTGTTACAGGCTGTGGCGCTCGCCATTTTGAGCTGTCTGGATGAGGGACAGGTGCTGGCACGACTTGGCGGAGATGAGTTTATCGTCATGGCCACCCATACCTCTCAGGGTTCTCTGGAAGCGATGGCGTCGCGCATTTTAACCCGCCTGCGCCAGCCGTTCCGAATCGGCCTGATCGAAATTTACACCGGCTGTTCCCTGGGGATCGCCCTCGCCCCGCAGCACGGTAACGACCGGGAAAGCGTCATTCGTAACGCCGATACCGCCATGTACACCGCTAAAGAGAACGGCCGTGGCAAGTTCTGCGTCTTCTCGCCCGAGATGAACCAGCGCGTGTTTGAGTATCTCTGGCTGGATACCAACCTGCGTAAGGCGCTGGATAACGACCAGCTCCTGATCCACTACCAGCCTAAAATCACCTGGCGCGGCGAGGTCAGAAGTCTTGAAGCGTTGGTCCGCTGGCAATCGCCCGAACGCGGGTTGATCCCACCGCTGGAGTTTATCTCTTATGCCGAGGAGTCAGGGTTGATTGTGCCGCTGGGCCGCTGGGTGATGCTGGATGTGGTTCGCCAGGTAGCGAAATGGCGCGATAAGGGAATTAACCTGCGCGTGGCCGTGAACGTCTCTGCGCGTCAGCTGGCCGACCAGACTATCTTTAGCGACTTAAAGCAGGCGCTGAATGATCTGAACTTTGAATACTGCCCGGTCGACGTCGAATTAACCGAAAGCTGTCTCATCGAGAACGAAGAGCTGGCGCTCTCCGTGATCCAGCAGTTCAGCAGGCTGGGGGCGCAAATTCATCTCGACGATTTTGGTACCGGCTACTCCTCCCTTTCTCAGCTGGCCCGCTTCCCTATTGACGCCATAAAACTCGATCAATCGTTCGTCAGGGATATTCATAAGCAGTCCATCTCCCAGTCTCTGGTGCGCGCCATCGTCGCGGTGGCGCAGGCGTTAAACCTGCAGGTGATTGCCGAAGGGGTGGAAAATGCAAAAGAAGACGCCTTTCTGACCAAGAACGGCGTCAACGAACGGCAGGGTTTTCTGTTTGCTAAGCCGATGCCCGCTGCCGCATTCGAGCGATGGCTAAAACGATATCAGGCGCGGAAACAGCATTAACTGGCTTTACGCAACCCCGCCGCGTGATGGCGGTTTTGCAGCATGACCAGACGCTCCATGTAGGCGATATCTTTCGGTTCCAGGCAGAAAGCCGCGTCTACCCAGTCTTCCGTGATGTCCATCAATTCACTGCGCGGCAATTGCAGAACGCGCGTACGGGCGCGCAGCATCGCTCTTACGCCATTCAGTTTTGGCCGTAGCGTGTCGATGAAGGTTCGTGTGGAGACATAGCTTTGTCCGGGTTCAAACAGGAGATCCACCAGGCCATGTTGTTCGTACCATTCCGCTGTATGGGATTCCCCCTTGTAGATGAGTTCCTCCGCCAGCTTCATTCCTGAACGGCGAGCTACCAGGGAATATCCCCCCATGCCCGGGAACAGGTTAAAAGCAATCTCGGGAAAACCTAAACGTGCATCGCGCTGCGCCAGAACGAAATGGTGCGCAAGAGCGGCCTCAAACCCGCCCCCTAACGCGCTGCCTTCGACCATGGCCAGCGAGATGGCCCCCGTATCAAACCCCCGGGAGGCCGCATGCACGCAATCGACACAGGCGCGCGCATAGGCCCGTAACGCTTCACGTCGACCGTGCTGAATGCACTCGACGAAAAACTGCAGGTCACCGCCCACATTGTACATCTCAGGCACCAGCGATCCGGTCACCCAAAAATCGACCGCAAAACCAGACTGGCGGACGAGCCATGAAAGGTTCATGATCTCCTCTATTAACGCATGGTTGAAGCAAGGACGTGGCTGAGCCCGCAACATCATCCAGACTGTATGTCGCTCTGCCTCGTAATAGCCTGACAACTGGGTGAACCGTTCAGTATCGGTAAACAGTGTGCAGGTAGGCTGATTGATAACTGTCATAGTCTAATTCCTCTTATAAAAAAGCGCGTTGCGCGCAGTTTTAGACTAATCCACTCAATAAGCCCGCAGCATGAGGGGGAATAATTTTATCACTTCCGTTTATGTAATTTGGTTATTGCATTTTTTCCCTTCTCTTTTGAAGCCAATTTCTGCATCATTGAAAATATTAACTTTTCGCGCCTGGGGTGAGATTATGTCAACTATTGACGCACAAGCTGTAGCACAACGAATTGATACCGTGCTGGATATCCTGGTGGCGGGCGATTATCACTCTGCTATCCGTAATCTTGAGATCCTGAAGTCTGAACTTCTTGCTCAGAATGGCGCTGACGATGCGCCCGAAAACAGACAGCCAAAAGCGCCGTGGGAAGTTTAACCCCCACCGTTTCCGACCTCGTTTCGC
Organism: Enterobacter cloacae complex sp. IR53041; assembly: GCF_049238285.1. Classification (NCBI taxonomy): domain Bacteria; kingdom Pseudomonadati; phylum Pseudomonadota; class Gammaproteobacteria; order Enterobacterales; family Enterobacteriaceae; genus Enterobacter; species Enterobacter cloacae complex sp. IR53041. The sequence goes on from NZ_JBMKHB010000001.1 coordinate 22,744, forward strand.
TTTATTAAATGGATGCTATGAATTCCCGACAACAACTCATTTTGCAGATGGTCATCGATCAGGGACGCGTAAGCGTAGTCGATCTCGCTAAAACCACTGGCGTTTCTGAAGTCACCATCCGTCAGGATCTTAATCTGCTGGAAAAACAGAGCTACCTGCGTCGCGCGCACGGCTATGCGGTCCCGCTGGACAGTGATGACGTTGAGACGCGCATGATGAACAACTACGCGCTCAAACGTGAACTAGCGGAATTTGCTGCGTCCCTGGTGAACAACGGCGAGACCGTCTTTATTGAAAACGGCAGCAGTAATGCCCTTCTGGCGCGAACGCTTGCCGATCAAAAAGACGTTACCATTATCACCGTCAGCAGCTATATCGCGCATTTACTTAAAGAGACGCGCTGCGAGGTGATTCTGCTGGGCGGCATCTATCAGAAAAAAAGTGAAAGCATGGTTGGCCCGCTGACCCGTCAGTACGTCCAGCAGGTTCATTTCAGTAAGGCCTTTATCGGGATTGACGGCTGGCAGCCGGAGACAGGCTTTACCGGCCGGGATATGATGCGCTCTGACGTGGTGAATGCCGTACTGGAAAAAGAGTGCGAAGCCATTGTGCTCACCGACAGCTCTAAATTTGGTGCCGTTCACCCTTACACGATGGGTCCCGCTTCACGCTTTAGCCGCGTGATTACCGATGACCGTTTGAGCGAAGCGCATCGCAATAAACTCGAAGAGAGCGGTTTGATCGTCAATATTATTAAAGCCAGCGCCTGATTTCCCTCCGCGCCCGTATTTCGGGCGCACATGTCTTTCTCTGAGATGATTCTTAACCCTGCTTTAAGAGTTTTTACCTGTTTAACCTGCCCTAAAGTCGTAAAATTACTATTAGCGATATAACAGGAAGTGACTATCACCTGCGTGATGAAGTAACGCCTGCGCGACCAGCTTTCACGGGGAAAAGAATTAAGTATTCGATTAGTCTATACTTAACGTGTACATCTTTCCGTGAATCGATAATTCAGGAGAAAGTATTATGACCTTAACCAGCAAAAAATTAGCCGCCGCTGTTCTGGCAATCACTGTCGCTATGTCCCTGAGCGCATGCTCTAACTGGTCTAAACGTGACCGTAACACCGCGATTGGTGCCGGTGCCGGTGCTCTCGGTGGTGCAGTATTAACGGATGGTAGTACGCTGGGTACATTAGGTGGCGCTGCTGTCGGTGGTATTATCGGTCACCAGGTTGGCAAATAACTATTATCTAAGCCTTCCTCGATATTGCGATATTTAAACGCATTTCAGGTCTGACATACGCACGTATATAACACGAGCCACGGCATTTGCCGTGGCTCATTTATTTTAGCCGCCTGCCAGTTTGACTTTCATGCCTTTGGCTTCGAGCAGTGATTTAATTAAATCACGTTTATCACCCTGGATTTCGATAATGCCGTCCTTCACGGCCCCGCCGCATCCACATTTCTTTTTCAGCTCGGCAGCCAGCTTTGTCAGTTCAGCATCATCCAGATCAATACCGGAAATAAGGCAGACCCCTTTCCCCTTACGTCCGCTGGTCTGACGCTGAATGCGCACGATACCGTCCCCCTTAGGACGTTCCACTTTCGTTTTCGGTTCATCGATACGCCCGCTCTCGGTTGAGTAGACCAGACGGCTGTTGGAATCAGTCATTACGCCCCCTTGTTCAGCGATGCGTTGATAGCCTTAAGCGTCTCTGCCGGGTTTGCAGACTGCGTCACCGGACGCCCGATAACCATATAGTCAACGCCCGCAGCCAGCGCCTGCTCAGGCGTCATGATGCGGCGCTGATCGCCCACGTCGCTGCCCGCAGGACGGATACCCGGCGTAACGAGTTTAAAATCCTGGCCCAGCGCTGATTTGAAACGTACCGCTTCCTGCGCGGAGCAGACTACGCCATCCAGGCCGCACTGCTGCGTCAGACGCGCGAGACGTTCGGCATGTTCCGCAGGTGACAACGTCACGCCAAGGTCGCGTAAATCATTTTCGTCCATACTGGTCAGCACGGTGACGGCGATAAGCAGCGGCGCGTCGTTACCGAACGGCAGGAGCGCCTCACGGGCAGCGGTCATCATTCTTGCCCCACCCGACGCATGGACGTTGACCATCCATACGCCCAGCTCGGCGGCTGCAGCAACGGCGTGGGCCGTGGTGTTCGGAATATCATGGAATTTGAGGTCGAGGAAAACGTCAAAGCCGCGCTGTTGCAGATCGCGAACGATTTGCGGTCCAAACAGCGTGAACATCTCTTTGCCAACTTTCAGGCGGCAATCGCGAGGGTCGATACCGTCGACAAACGCCAGTGCAGCGTCACGCTTATTGTAATCAAGCGCAACAACAACAGGAGAATCCGTAATTACGCGGGAAGTGGAGGATGTAACAGACGTCATGACCAGCCCTTTTCGTCTATGGGCGCGCAGCGGCGCGGAACAGATAAACGGCCAGCATTCTACCTGCCGACGCCGCAAATTGACAGAATCCATTTATCTGCCTGCCAGGCCGGCAAACCGCACGGTGCTCAGAAAACGTTAAATACCATCAGTATGTTGTAACTAAAATGAAGGCTTTTAAAAAATTACTGCCCGTCCAGGCCGCGGATGGGCTTGATGGTGGACCAGGCCCGGCAGGACGGACAATGCCAGTAGAGCGTGTAGGCGGTAAAACCACACTTCTGGCAACGGTAGCGCGGTTTGCTGCGCACCTGCTCGCCAACCATGTCGCGCAGCACCATCAGGCTCTCTTTCGCGCGCCCTTCTTCCGCGTCGTTCAGGTGGTAATCCATCAGCTTATGGAAGACCCGCATGGTCGGATGACGCTGAAGCTGTCGGGTGATATAGACCTGCGCGGTGTCGCCCCCCTCATACTGCTCAACAACGTCAGCAAGCATCAGTTCCGCGGTTGCGCCGGTATTCTCTTCCACGCAGCGACGCAGAAATGCCACCCACTCTTCCCGCTTGTCCAGCTGTTGATAGCAGGTTTGCAGCATTTCCAGCGTTTCACTGACCAGCTCTTTGTCCTGGTCGATAACCCGCAGCAGGCTTTCAACGGCTTTGGCGTAGTCGCCATTCGCCATAAAAACGCGCCCCATCATGATGGAGATACGGGCGCTGTTGCGGTCCGCGGCGGCACCTTTCTTCAGCAACGCCATGGCTTTGTCCATGTCGTCATTGCCCATCTGCTGAAGGGCAAGCTCACAGTAGAAATGGGCGATCTCAACGCGCTGCTTATCTTTACCCAGCTTCACCAGACGTTCAGCCGTATCAATGGCTTTCTGCCAGTCGCTGGTGGCCTGATATATCTGCAGGAGCTGTTGCAGCGCGCCGATGCGGAAATCTGTTTCATCCACCAGCTGTGCGAACATATCTTCCGCGCGATCGTACAGCCCCGCAGCCATGTAATCTCGTCCCAACTGCTGTACGGCCAGCAGTCGTTGATCGTAGGTCAGCGAGGCGCTTTCCATCAGGGTCTGGTGAATGCGAATGGCGCGGTCAACCTCGCCGCGCGAGCGGAACAGGTTCCCCAGGGTAAGATGGGCTTCAACGGTCCCCGTATCCTCTTTCAGCATGTCGAGGAACAGGTCTACCGCTTTGTCCTGCTGATTGCTCAGGAGGAAGTTCACCCCCGCAACGTAGTCGCGGGAGAGCCGGTTGGCCTCATCCTGTTTTGTTTGTTGCGCACTTCTGCGGCCCATATACCAGCCATAGGCTGCGGCGACAGGCAAAAGCAGAAACAACAACTCCAGCATCGTCGATTATTCCTTCACGACCGGCACGCCAGAGCTTTCCGGCATGTCGGACGCAGGCGCAATGTGATGTTCGAGTCGTTTGATTTTACGTTCAGCGCGCGCAAGCGAAACACGGACTTTTAACCAGAACAAACCGCAAACCAGCCAGCCAGTGGCAAAGCCTGCAGCAAATAAGACCGCGAGCAGGCTCGACACGCGATACTCGCCCTGAGCCAGCAGATAGTTAAACGTCACCTGCTGATCGTTTTGTGCACCCAATGTGACTGAAATGACAAAAATCGCCAATACCAGTAAGAAAATGAGTAAATATTTCACATTACTTCCCGTTATGTGGTTCAAGCGAATAAAGTATGTTCAACTTACCGCAATCAGCCTTATAAACTACCATTTTAGTGACGGGCGCGAAATGGAAAAAGTGACGCGCCAGTCATGGATCTATGGGCAAAATGCGCAATATCAACCTTCAGGCGTCCGTTTGGTCCCTTTCGGCTATTTCTTCTTTCTCTTCCGGCGGTGGCGTTAGCGGGCCGCAGAATCGTTCAGCCAGCCAGGTCGCCAGCATCACCAGCATCCACGAAATGAGCGTGGCGACGACCAGGTCCCGTGGCCAGTGCATCCCCAGCAGTAAGCGGCTGCCCATCACTCCCGTCGCCCAGACCAGTAAAATCACGATGGTGACCGTTCGACGTCTAGGCCAAAGCAGCCCAACCCCCAGCAGCGCCCAGCTGGCCGCAAACATGGTGTGGCCGGAGGGAAACGCGAACCCGGTCTCTTTCTGCCAGTGTTTACGCAAGAATTTCGGGATATCCTGCTGTTCCGCAAGCTGTTCTTTCACCAGTGCGCCACGATCTTTACGCTTTAAAGTGTAGAACTCATCCACCGGAACATGGTGCGTTTTTTCCAGCCAGACGACAAAAGGACGCGGCTCCTGAACGCGATCTTTCACCCAGGATTTTACGCCCTGACCGATAAGGATAGCGCCGCCGAGGATCGCAAAGAGCATTAGCGCCGCGCGCAGACGAAAGCGCAGGCACCACAGAAACCAGGCGCACAGGAGGACGTGGGTGATAATTCCCCAGGGCTGGGTGACCGTTTCCGTAATCCAGTATAACGTTTTCAGCCACGAGGCGTTCTGCCCGGGCTGCCACATCCACCCTGAAAGCCATACGGCCAAAGGCATAATCAGTAAAATGGCCGCACCTGCTGCCGTACGTCTGGCGATTGAATGCATGTCTTCTCCTTTTTGCTAAGCGTCACAATCATAACTGAAATTTGTTCGCTGGGTGGAGATGTCGGATCGTGCTTTTAACGGCCATATCGCATGGTGCCCATTAGGCGAACCTGCTGAGCTTGTGGCAAAATAAACTGATACAGAAAGCAAAACAGGGCACAGGCACGAAACGTGTCAGCCTACTCTGGAGAATCACATGCAGCTTAAACGTGTGGCAGAAGCCAAACTGCCAACCCCATGGGGCGATTTCCTGATGGTGGGTTTTGAAGAACTGGCAACCGGACAGGATCATGTCGCACTGGTGTATGGCGACATTTCAGGGCAGACGCCGGTGCTGTCCCGCGTCCATTCAGAGTGTCTCACCGGCGACGCGCTGTTCAGCCTGCGCTGTGATTGCGGTTTCCAGCTGGAAGCGGCCCTTTCTCACATTGCTGAAGAAGGCCGCGGCGTGCTGCTTTATCACCGTCAGGAAGGGCGTAACATTGGTTTGCTGAATAAAATTCGCGCCTACGCGCTTCAGGACCAGGGCTACGATACGGTTGAAGCCAACCATCAGCTCGGTTTTGCGGCTGATGAACGTGACTTCACCCTGTGCGCCGATATGTTCAAGCTGCTGGGCGTAGACGAAGTTCGTCTGCTCACCAATAACCCGAAAAAAGTGGAGATCCTGACCGAAGCCGGGATCAACATCGTTGAACGTGTACCGCTGATTGTCGGCCGTAACCCGAAAAACGCCCACTACCTCGATACCAAAGCCGCCAAAATGGGCCATCTGCTGAAAGAGTGATATAAAAGCCCGGCACGCGTGCCGGGCTCGTTTCATCAATCCAGCATCTTACGAATCACGTAATGTAAAATGCCGTCGTTCTGGTAGTAGGTCAGCTCGGTTGCCGTGTCAATACGGCACCGACAATCCAGCACCTCGGTTTTCCCATCTGCCCGCGTTAACGTTACCGGCACCGTTTTACCCGGCTGCAGGTTTTGCAGGCCGCTAATATCAATCTGCTCTTCCCCGGTCAGACCCAGCGTTTTACGCGTCACGCCCTGCGGGAACTCAAGCGGCAGGATCCCCATGCCGATCAGATTCGAACGGTGAATACGTTCGAACGATTCGGCGATGACCACCCGAACGCCAAGCAGGCGCGGGCCTTTCGCCGCCCAGTCGCGGCTGGAGCCGGAACCGTACTCTTTCCCGGCAATCACCGCCAGCGGCGTCCCTTCCTGTTGGTATTTGACCGCCGCATCATAAATCGACACGACTTCCGTGCCCGGCAGATGGCGCGTCATGCCCCCTTCCACGCCCGGCACCATTTCGTTACGAATGCGGATGTTGGCAAAGGTCCCGCGCATCATGACTTCATGGTTACCGCGGCGCGAGCCGTAAGAGTTAAAATCGCGGCGTTCGACACCCCGGCTTTGCAGATAGCGGCCTGCCGGGCTATCGGCTTTGATGCTCCCCGCCGGAGAGATATGGTCCGTCGTGACAGAATCCCCCAGCATGGCCAGGATGCGCGCGCCGTGAATATCCTTAAGCGGCGCCGGCTCGGCCAGCATCTCATCAAAGAACGGCGACAGACGAATATAGGTCGAGTCATCCTGCCAGCCATAGGTATCCGAACCTGCAACATTGATGGCTTTCCATTCCGGCGTGCCTTCAAAGACTTCCGCGTACTCTTTGCGGAACATCTCGGTAGAGACCTTCTCAACGGCCAGCGCGATTTCACGTGAAGAAGGCCAGATATCTTTCAGATAGACAGGATCATTCTTACGATCGTGACCAATCGGATCGGTCACCAGGTTGATATTCATGTTCCCGGCCAGGGCATAAGCCACCACCAGCGGCGGCGAAGCAAGCCAGTTGGTTTTCACCAGCGGGTGAATGCGCCCTTCAAAGTTTCGGTTACCGGACAGTACGGCGCCGACCGTCAGGTCACCCTGCTTGATCGCCGTTTCGATAGGTTCAGGCAGAGGCCCGGAATTACCAATACAGGTCGTACAGCCGTAGCCCACGAGGTTAAAGCCCAGCTCGTCCAGGTACGGCGTCAGTTTGGCCTGAGCCAGGTAATCCGACACCACTTTGGAGCCCGGCGCCAGCGAGGCCTTAACCCACGGTTGAGGTTTTAGCCCAAGCTCTACCGCTTTCTTAGCCAGCAGACCGGCCGCCATTAATACGCTGGGGTTGGACGTGTTGGTGCAGGAGGTAATGGCGGCAATCACAACCGCGCCGTCCGGAAGCTGATACTGATGTCCGTTCAGAACATAGTCGACGGGACGATGGTCTTTCTGCGCCACGTTCACTTCCAGGGCATTGCTGTCGGCAAACGCTTTCGGCACGTCGGTCAGCGCAACCCTATCCTGCGGGCGTTTCGGCCCCGCGAGGCTCGCTTCGACGCTTCCCATATCGAGTTCAAGCGTGCTGGTGAAAACAGGCTCATCGCCCGGATTGCGCCACATGCCCTGCGCTTTGGTGTACGCTTCCACCAGCGCGACCTGCTCTTCGCTGCGGCCGCTGAGGCGCATGTACTCCAGCGTGACGTCGTCAATGGGGAAAAAGCCGCAGGTGGCACCGTATTCCGGCGCCATATTGGCAATGGTGGCGCGGTCGGCCAGCGGCAGTGAATCCAGTCCGTCACCGTAGAATTCGACAAACTTGCCTACCACACCATGCTTGCGCAGCATCTGGGTGACGGTCAGCACCAGGTCGGTGGCGGTAATGCCTTCAGACAGTTTTCCGGTGAGCTTGAAGCCCACCACATCCGGAATAAGCATGGATACCGGCTGGCCGAGCATGGCGGCTTCCGCTTCAATACCGCCGACGCCCCAGCCCAGCACGCCCAGACCGTTGATCATGGTGGTATGTGAATCCGTGCCCACCAGCGTGTCCGGATAAGCCACCCACTCTTTATCCTGCAATTCGCTCCAGACGGCTTTACCCAGATATTCAAGGTTTACCTGGTGACAAATGCCGGTGCCTGGCGGGACCACGCTAAATCGGCTGAACGCCTGCTGTCCCCACTTCAGGAAGACGTAGCGCTCGTGGTTACGCTCCATCTCGAGACGAACGTTTTCACCAAAGGCATCGTCATCACCGAAGTGGTCAACGGTCACGGAGTGGTCAATGACGAGGTCAACGGGGGAAAGCGGGTTAACCTTTGCCGTATCTCCGCCGAGACGCTTCACGGCTTCGCGCATCGCGGCTAAATCAACCACGGCCGGAACACCGGTAAAGTCCTGCATCAGCACCCTTGCCGGGCGGTAGGCGATTTCTCTGTCGGCATGGGCCTTCTCAAGCCACCCTGCCAGCGCCTGGATATCATCGAGCGTGACGGATTCACCGTCCTGCCAGCGCAAGAGATTTTCAAGTAAAACTTTCAAGGACTTGGGTAAACGCGAAATGTCCCCAAGCGTTCTGGCAGCCAGCGGCAGGCTGTAGTAATGCCAGGTTTTATTTTCTGCCTGTAATGTGTCCTTACTGGCTTCGCGTAGGGTTAACGACATAAGCTCCTCCTTAATCACAGAGATGTCCCGACAATCATCAGGGCTGTAATTAAAGATAACACAAAGATGTCGTAACGTTTTGATAACAACCCAAATTGATAAATTTCGGATTGGTCCACAAGGGGGAAACAAAAAACCCCGCCGTAGCGAGGTTTTACAATTTAGTGGAGCGCCAGCCAGATGAGCTGACTCCAGAACAGAATCGACACGGTAAAAACGCCGATCCACGACCAGTATTTGTGAGACGTCATGTTATTCATCATAGGGACACCAGGCATTATTTATAAAAATTCCGAGGTTGTTCCTCAGTGCTATATTGCTGATGTGTATTTATTAAAGAGTACAAAAGTGCAGAGTCGATATTCAGACTATTTGCATCATTACGCAATAAACTAAATTATTGTTTTTTGGGTTCGTCTTCTGCGAACACATCAATAAACGCTTGCTGCTGCGGCGTCAGTTTCCAGGACGCAGGTACAACAGTTGCAGGTGCTTTACGCCCTCTGTGGCCGTTGTCACGATGCTGACACATCTGTTTTACCGAAGCGGTACGTACCGTCACTGCCATATTTAACCCCAATATCTCCAGGCCAGGAGAGCAACAGCCACCCAAAACAAGGCGGAGACGAGAAAGACCGCCAGCCAGGCTTTACGCTTGAGCGCAGGATCCCTTTGCGGTTCTTCACTTCCTGAAGGCATTGCTAACCTCATACAATCGACATCGCTTATCATTTAGGACCAAACAATTGGTACAATTAATCATCTGTTGAGATAAATCCTAAAGAAACTTTAGCCGAAAAGCCAGTGAATTTACGCACCGGGAGGTATGAAATATTCAATCTTTTGACCAGAAATAAATTATTGAAAAGAAAAATTTGCGGAGGCGTAAATTAGTTTCTACTTTTGTCGCCAATTCACGACATTAAAACCTTACAAAGCAAATGGCTAATGACATTATATGGCAGGGAAAGCAGATGATGATAATTCTAATTTAGCTTTGAGGCGTTATTTCGGTATCTTTCCCTGGGGGAAAGATACCAGGTGTGATTATTTTTCGGGGAGTTTGATGTCTTTAAACATCTCTTCAATATCTTCATTTGAGCGTAATGCCACGGCGGTATCCACCACGTCACGCGTTAAATGAGGGGCAAAGCGCTGAATAAAATCATACATATAGCTGCGCAGGAAGGTGCTGCGGCGGAACCCAATTTTTGTGGTGCTATGGCTGAAAACGTCGTGCGCATCAAGACGCACCAGGTCAGGGTCTGACACCGGATCGACCGCCATGCTGGCGATGACGCCCACGCCCAATCCAAGCCGGACATAGGTCTTAATCACGTCGGCATCGGTCGCGGTAAAGACAATGCGCGGCGTTAACCCTGCCCGGTTAAATGCCGTATCAAGCTCGGACCGGCCGGTAAAGCCAAACGTATAGGTCACCAGAGGATACTGGGCCAGCTCTTCGATAGTGACCGACCCTTTACCCGCCAGGGGGTGATCGGGGGTCACCACAATAGAACGGTTCCAGTGGTAGCACGGGAGCATCACCAGATCGTCATACAGGTGAAGCGCTTCGGTGGCGATGGCAAAGTCTGCATTCCCCTTAGAGACGGCTTCAGCGATTTGCGTTGGCGAGCCCTGGTGCATATGCAACGAGACGCGAGGATAACGCTCGATAAAGCCTTTGATCACGCCGGGTAGCGCATAGCGCGCCTGAGTATGCGTCGTGGCAATATACAGCGAGCCTTTATCCGGCCAGGTATGCTCCCCCGCCACAGACTTAATCGCATCGACTTTAGAGAGGACTTCACGCGCAATGCGGATGATTTCCTGCCCTGCAGGCGTCACCTGAGTGAGATGCTTACCGCTGCGGGCGAAGATCTGAATGCCTAACTCATCCTCCAGCATACGAACTTGTTTGCTGATGCCCGGTTGCGAGGTATACAACCCCTCGGCGGTAGAAGAGACGTTAAGGTTATGATTCACCACCTCAACGATATAACGAAGCTGCTGTAATTTCATGCCAGACCATCCGATTTAGCGCATGCGGTCAATCGCTTAAGACGATTTAATAATAAGAAAAAGGTTAACTATAACCACTATATCATTTATAGCCTGACTGTATAGTACGGAACAAAAAATAATAACAAGGTAATAAAAAAGGGCCGGAAATCCGGCCCTTTTACAGGTAAGTTACGGTTAGGGAAGATTATTTCTTGCCTTCAACCCATTTTCCATCGACAAAGAAGGCTGACCATCCGGTCGCTTTACCCTCTTTCTCTGCCGCAACATACTGCTGCTTTGTTTTACGGCTAAAACGCACCACGGTTTTGTTGCCTTCCGGATCCTGCTGCGGCGCATCGGCCAGATAACGCAGTTTCTCCGGCAGACGATCGCGGAAGCGATATAGCTCTTCCACCAGCGGCGCGCGGGTTTCGCGCGATTTCGGGAAGGTGTTGGCGGCCAGGAAGACACCTGCCGCGCCGTCACGCAGCACGAAGTACGCGTCGGATTTCTCACACGGCAGCTCCGGCAGCGGAACCGGATCTTCCTTCGGCGGGGCCACTTCACCGTTACGCAGAATTTTGCGCGTGTTTTTACATTCGTCGTTGGTACAGGCCATGTACTTACCGAAACGCCCCATTTTCAGGTGCATTTCAGAACCACACTTCTCGCACTCCACAATCGGGCCGTCATAGCCTTTAATGCGGAACTCGCCCTCTTCGATCTCATACCCGTCACACGTTGGGTTATTACCACACACGTGCAGCTTGCGTTTTGGATCGATCAGGTAGCTGTCCATTGCCGTGCCGCATTTTTTGCAGCGGCGTTTGGCACGCAGAGCGTTAGTTTCCGCATCGTCACCTTCCAGCACGTTGAGAACTTCGTTCTCAGGCACCAGGTTGATGGTGGTTTTACAGCGCTCTTTTGGCGACAGCGCGTAGCCGGAGCAGCCCAGGAACACGCCCGTGGTGGCAGTACGGATCCCCATCTTGCGGCCACAGGTTGGGCAGTCGATGCTGGTCAGTACCATCTGGTTAGGCAGCATGCCGCCCTCTTCAGGGTCTTTCTCCGCTTTTTCAAGCTGGTCGGTGAAATCGCTGAAGAAGCTGTCGAGGACCTTTTTCCATTCCGCCTGGTGGCTGGCAACCTGGTCGAGACTGTCTTCCATTTGCGCGGTGAAATCGTAGTTCATCAGCTCGCGGAAGTTGGCCTCCAGACGGTCGGTGACGATCTCACCCATTTTTTCCGCATAGAAACGACGGTTTTCAACGCGGACGTAGCCACGATCCTGAATCGTCGAGATAATTGACGCGTAGGTCGACGGACGGCCAATACCGCGTTTTTCCAGCTCTTTTACCAGGGAGGCTTCACTGAAGCGTGCCGGTGGCTTGGTGAAGTGCTGAGCCGGAATCAGCTCAACCAGAGACAGTTCATCACCTTTGTTCACCGCAGGCAGCGTTCGGTCTTCATCACCTTTACGCAGCGCAGGCATCACTTTTGTCCAGCCGTCGAAACGCAGAATACGACCGCGCGCCTTGAGACGGAAATCACCCGCGCCAACGGTCAGCGTGGTGGAGTCGTACTGGGCTGGGGTCATCTGGCACGCCACGAACTGACGCCAGATCAGCTGATACAGCTTCTGCGCGTCGGATTCCATATCTTTCAGCGATTCAGCCAGCACAGAGACGTCAGAAGGACGAATCGCTTCGTGCGCTTCCTGAGAATTCTCTTTGCTGGCGAACTGGTTAGCGCTTTCCGGCAGGTATTTCTTACCGAAGTTGTCGCTGATGTAGCCACGCACCATGTTGACCGCGTCCTGACTCAGGTTGGTTGAGTCGGTACGCATGTAGGTGATGTAACCCGCTTCATACAAGCGCTGGGCCATCATCATGGTCTTCTTCACGCCGTAACCCAGACGGGTGCTCGCCGCCTGTTGCAGGGTGGAGGTGATAAAGGGCGCACCAGGCTTGCTGCTGGTCGGTTTGTCTTCACGTTCCAGCACCTGATAGCGTGCCTTTTCCAGCAGCGCCACGGCGGCCATGGTCTGGTCGCGGTTTTCCGGACGGAAAGGCTTATCGTTCTGGTGGCTTACCTGCAGCGGCAGAGCGTCACCGCCCGGCGTGGTCACATTGGCATCGACTTCCCAGAACTCTTCCGGCACGAAGGCTTTAATTTCGCGCTCGCGCTCAACGACCAGACGCACGGCGACGGATTGCACACGACCTGCGGACAGGCCACGGGCAATCTTTTTCCACAGCAGTGGAGAAACCATGTAGCCCACAACGCGGTCCATAAAGCGACGCGCCTGCTGGGCGTTAACACGGTCGATGTTTAGCTCGCCCGGCTTCTCAAACGCCTGACGAATCGCATTCTTCGTAATTTCGTTAAACACTACGCGGCTGTAGCGTTTGTCATCACCCCCGATCACTTCCCGCAGGTGCCACGCAATGGCTTCCCCTTCGCGGTCAAGGTCGGTTGCGAGATAGATGTGGTCTGCTTTTTCAGCCAGCTGCTTCAGCTCGTTAACGACTTTTTCTTTCCCTGGAAGCACTTCATATTGTGCATCCCAGTTATGCCATGGGTTAACACCCATGCGGTTGACAAGCGCGCTACGTTCATCCTTTTTAGGCTTTTTAGCCCCTTTGGTGGAGGTAGAGTCTGCGCTCTTTTTGCTGGCTGAGCCACTGGTCGGCAAATCGCGGATATGACCAACGCTGGACTTAACCACGTAGTCATTACCCAGATACTTATTGATCGTTTTGGCTTTTGCCGGGGACTCAACGATGACGAGAGCTTTACCCATATTCACCTTTACCTAATTTAATTCTTCCAGGAATACGCCGCACGTTGATTTCCCTTCCGCTGACGACGAGCCAATGATATTGCGACTGCGTCAGGAGATATCAACCCCTTTGTCTTACCGGGCGTTAAAGAAAAGACGCCCAGGTGATTGAGTTCTCGGGTATTTTTCTCACATCTCGTGTAATTCGTGACGAATTCCCGGTTGAATGTCAAGCAATTCTGTTGCCAGAATGACGAAAGCGCACACTCTACCTGATAAAATTCGTTACGCAACTTTATTAGCATGCAAAAGCAAATCCTGCCAGCCAGGCCCCTGCACCTTATCCCCTCACATTACAGGGAAAATTTGCCCCCTAAGCGCCCTCGGCGTAGACTATTGTCACTGTTTAAGGAGTGGATTATGCAGAATACGACCCAACCTATTGACCGAGCCTCTCTGCTTATCGAAGCAAACAAGCTTATTCGTGACCATGAAGATACGCTGGCAGGCATTGAAGCCACCGGCGTTGAGCAGCGTAATGGCGTGCTGGTTTTCAGCGGCGAATACTTCCTTGATGAACAGGGCTTACCGACCCCGAAAAGCACCGCCGTGTTTAACATGTTTAAATACCTGGCACATACGCTTTCCGAGAAATATCACCTGGTCGATTAACGCAAAACGCGAGGCATAAGCCTCGCGTTTTTGTTTACAGCAGCGGTTTTTGTCCACGCTGTAGCCAGCGGAGCAGCAGGCGGTCCGCGCTTTCTGCCGCACTGTTGGTAAAGCGGTCAAGGAGTCGCTTGCGCTGAGCAAAGCGGACGCCCACCAGTTCCCGGCCTTCCATCAGGTTGAGCAGCAGATCGTCGCTAGTTCCGACTTCATCCACCAGCCCTTTCTCCTGCGCCTGAACGCCGTACCAGTGCTCACCCGTTGCGACCTGCTCAATGTCCAGCGTCGGGCGCATACGGTGCACAAAGTCTTTAAAGAGATGATGCGTTTCGTTGAGATCCTCACGGAATTTTTGGCGCCCTTCTTCCGTGTTTTCCCCCAGCAGCGTCAGGGTGCGTTTGTACTGACCCGCAGTGTGAAGCTCGATATCAATCTCTTTATTTTTCAGGAAGCGGTTAAAGTTCGGGATCTGTGCGACCACGCCGATCGAGCCGATAATCGAGAACGGTGCGGCCACAATTTTGTCCGCCACGCAGGCCATCATGTAGCCACCACTCGCCGCCACTTTATCTACGGCCACGGTCAGCGGGATCTGTTTTTCACGCAGGCGCTGCAGCTGAGAGGCCGCCAGGCCGTAGCCGTGCACCACGCCCCCCGGGCTTTCAAGACGAACAACGACCTGGTCCTGCGGCGTCGCCACGGCCAGCACGGCAGTGACCTCTTCGCGCAAAGACGCGACTTCATGCGCATCCATGCTGCCTTTAAAATCGAGCACGTAAACCCGTGGCGTGACCTTATCCTGTGGCGTATTGAGCTTCGCCTTTGCCTTTGCCGCTTTGGCTTCCTGCTTATGCTTTTTCTTCTGCGCTTTGAGCCACAGCTTCTGTTGATGGCTGTCAAGCAGGGCCAGAGACATCTCTTCCTGCATCTCTTTATACTGCTCGCTCAGGCGGGTGATGCGTAACTCCCCACGCTGACGCTTGCGCTGCGTCAGGTTGACAATCAGAACGGCAACCACCGCAATGGCAATCACCACCGTCGCGATTTTCGCCAAAAACAACCCATATTGAGAAAGTAATTCCACGCGTTCCACCTTGATTTAACCACGAATCTTTCACGGCAGTGTACAACACCCCCTGCCCATGCGTCTCGCTCGTGACACTACCTCTGCGAGGCGCCTTCAGGAATCCCCGGTCTGGCGTTTAAATATTTGCAAATTGTTAATTTT
Organism: Enterobacter cloacae complex sp. IR53041; assembly: GCF_049238285.1. Classification (NCBI taxonomy): domain Bacteria; kingdom Pseudomonadati; phylum Pseudomonadota; class Gammaproteobacteria; order Enterobacterales; family Enterobacteriaceae; genus Enterobacter; species Enterobacter cloacae complex sp. IR53041. The sequence goes on from NZ_JBMKHB010000001.1 coordinate 37,928, forward strand.
ACAGCAATGCGTCCTGTAGACTGATTGAATTATCAGGCGAATTCGGGCATAAAGCCGAAAAGTCACAAAAGAAGGCGTGTTTAAGTCACCGTGCGCCGAGGAGTCACCTTGCATTATCAACCGCAAAAAAATCTGCTGCAGAACCGCATCATTCTTGTCACTGGGGCCAGCGACGGGATTGGCCGTGAAGCGGCGCTGACCTACGCTGAGTATGGCGCGAGCGTCATCCTGACCGGCCGCAACGAAGAAAAACTTAAAGGGGTGGCGCAGGAGATTGAAGCCGCAGGTGGGATTCCTGCTCGCTGGTACACGCTCGATCTGCTCACGTGCACGCCCGCGTCATGTCAGGAGCTTGCTCACCGCATCAGCACCCATTACCCGCGCCTGGACGGCGTACTGCATAATGCCGGCTTGCTTGGCGAAGTTCGCCCGATGGATGAACAGGATCCCGAGATCTGGCAGGAGGTCATGCAGGTCAACGTCAACGGGACGTTTTTCCTGACCCAGGCACTCCTTCCTTTATTACTCAAATCGGATTCGGGTTCACTGGTGTTCACCTCCTCCAGCGTAGGCCGTGAGGGGCGCGCAAACTGGGGTGCCTATGCCGTATCAAAATTCGCAACCGAAGGCATGATGCAGGTGCTGGCAGAGGAGTACCAAAGCCGCCATCTGCGCGTAAACTGCATTAACCCGGGCGGTACGCGCACAAAAATGCGCGCCAGCGCCTTCCCGACGGAAGATCCGCAGAAGCTGAAAACGCCGGCAGACATTATGCCGCTCTATCTCTGGCTGATGGGCGACGACAGCCGCCGCAAAACCGGGATGACCTTTGACGCCCAGCCGGGCCGTAAACCAGGAATCTCGCAATGAGTGAAGAACGTCATCAGCAGCGCCAGCAGCGGCTGAAGGAACAGGTCGATGCACGCGTCGCGGCCGCTCAGGACGAGCGCGGGATCGTCATCGTCTTTACCGGCAACGGTAAAGGGAAAACCACGGCCGCATTCGGCACGGCGACACGCGCCGTCGGCCACGGGCAGAAGGTCGGCGTTATCCAGTTTATTAAAGGTGAGTGGCCTAACGGCGAGCGTAATCTGCTTGAGCCTCACGGCGTTGAGTTCCAGGTGATGGCGACCGGCTTTACGTGGGACACCCAGAACCGCGAAACCGATACCGCAGCCTGTCTGGCCGTCTGGGAGCACGCTAAAAGAATGCTGGCCGATCCTTCACTCAATATGGTTCTGCTGGATGAGATCACCTATATGGTCGCCTACGACTATTTGCCGCTGGACACCGTGCTTAATGCCCTGAAAAACCGTCCCGCCCATCAGACGGTCATCATCACGGGGCGCGGGTGTCATCGGGATATTCTGGAGCTGGCAGATACCGTCAGCGAGCTGCGTCCGGTTAAACATGCGTTTGATGCGGGCATCAAAGCGCAGATGGGGATTGATTACTAAAAAAAAAGCCCGGTGTCTTCACCGGGCTTTTACATTAACCGTTGTTATTACGGCTGCCAGAGCGGCGGTTGCTGCTCACCTGGCTGTGACGCTTCACCGCACGGCGAATCTGGTTCGCCTTCATGCGGCGACGATCTTTCTCCACCGCCACTTTAGAAGTAGTTTCCGGCGTCAGGCCGACCAGCTCGCGCAGATAGTTGGTCTGGGTCAGATCCAGTTCGGTATACCCCCCACGCGGCAGGCCTTTTGGCAGCAGGATGTCGCCGTAACGGACACGGATCAGGCGGCTAACCTGCACGCCTACCGCTTCCCAGAGACGACGCACCTCGCGGTTGCGGCCTTCGGTCAGGGTCACGTTATACCACTGGTTGATGCCTTCCCCACCGGTAAATTTGATGGTTTTGAACGCCGCAGGACCGTCTTCCAGCTGAACGCCACGCGACAGGTCGCGCAGTTTATTCTCGTCAACCTGGCCGAACACACGCACGGCGTATTCACGTTCCACTTCACGGCTTGGGTGCATCAGACGGTTTGCCAGTTCACCATCGGTAGTAAACAGCAGCAGACCGCAGGTATTCACGTCCAGACGACCAACGGCAATCCAGCGAGCGCCACGCAGTTTAGGCAGACGGTCAAACACCGTCGGGCGACCTTCCGGGTCATTGCGGGTACACAGCTCGCCTTCCGGCTTGTAGTAAGCCAGCACGCGGCAGATTTGTTCAGCAGACTCTTTCACGGAGATAAGATGACCGTCGATACGGATCTTCAGCCCCGGTACGATTTCTACGCGGTCACCCAGCGTGGCGATTTTACCGTCCACACTCACGCGGCCCGCTTCAATAATGGCTTCGATTTCACGGCGTGAACCGTGGCCGGCACGCGCCAGCACTTTCTGTAACTTCTCGCTCATTGAGCTTCCTCAGGTGTCGCCTTCACAGGCGTCTGGTGTACTTTCTAAAACAACGAGTTAACGCTAAAATTAGACTAACTCGCTGATCTGTAACTATTTCATGGTACACAGCATGGCAAACAACGTGTCACACAAGCTGTCACACACAATGATTCGTGGGCGCACATACTACACTAACTTTAGACTAAATGATTCAACAAGTTTTGTGCGCTTAAGTCTCGGTACTGATAGACAAAAGCAAACAGAAATGATCATGAATCAGATCCGTCCTTTCATTCCCCTTGTACAGAATGGAACGATGAGCCTCGAAGAGTTCAAACGTAAAATTTAGAGCTACCGAGCCGCCACTAAGCAAGACTTTGACAATTATCTTCTACATGCACTCGAAAGGGATGTTGCCGAAGTCGAGCGTCTGTTGGAGTTAGGACCGTTGCACAGAAACATAAATCCTGCTTCTCCATTATCTGCTTCTTATACCATTGAAGCCGCAAAAGGCTATTCGGAAGCTCACTTCCAACGCATGGTAAACGCATGGTAAATGGTAGCGTTTAGACAGCAAACGAAGTGCTTGCAAGTCTTCACATGAAGAAACTTGAACTTTCCAAGGATGATTTGCCCCTTGCGAATCAAGTAGGTGCTGCACTTGATATGAGCTGAATCGCCAAATGCAAGCGTCTGTTTTACCTGCTAGATTGCAGAAGCCGCTAAAGCTATCGGGATTCATGGCACTGTATCGGCGCACAACTTCCGCAAAGCTGGCGGGAATGCCATCTACAAGCGTTCTGCAAACAACATCGCTTTAGCTATGACCGTGCTCAATCACAGCAACATCACCGATACCAGGCGCTATCTGGATGTAAACAAGCAAGCCGTTAGCCGTGTGATCAATGAGATGGATTTATAAGGAGATGCGTATGAAACATCTGGTGCTCACGCTGGTGTTAGTGCCAGTCCTCGCCCGTGCTGGACGCATAACCTTAATTCTTAGTGACGAGCAGGAGACAGACAACGCAAAGGTCTGCATCTATAGCAACGCAAATTATACAGAGACAGTGCCGTTCAGACCGTCCGAACAGTGCAAATACACCAGGACATTCGTGGAGCACTAAGCCCCTTTACTGGTTGTTACGAAACGTAGTTTCACTTAGGTCAAATACTTGTTGTTCATATGGTTATTGCTTGTAAAATGACCTCCGTGATTATTTCCATACCAGGTAGAGGGCGCTATGGCGACAGGTATTGTTTTATGTCAGGGGGACAGAACTTCATGCGGAGGAAGGATAGTTGTAGGCTCCGCACTGGGTATTGCCTTCGGTAAACCGATAGCGAAAGAAGGTGATCCTGTAACCTGTGGCAAAGATGGCAACACATACAAGATTATCGGCGGGATCTCAATTTTTACGGATGGTGCAGATGACAGACGTGTAGCAGGGTCGCTCGATAGCTATAGTTCATGCCCTTGTAAGGCAAAAATACGTCCTTCCAATGCTTACCCCATGTATGAAAAAGAAGAACCAAAGGCATTTAGAAATGTAGGCTTAGCGGCAGTGGCTCCACTATCCGCCTCACTCACTTCAAACGCATACTCAGAACCAGAACAACACGCCCAGACAGCGAAAAAGAAAACAGGCATCGACGCAGGTTTTGCCGTTCTCCCCTGTGGCGGGACTACAGAAGCGTGGCAACGTCTGCTATTTACAGAAAACCCGCCAGCAGGAGCAAAGGAGCTATTCTCTACGCTGAACGGCCCGCATGAAAGATACAAAGCGGGTTCGATTATGCTTCTGGTTGATCCAGAAAAACAGGACGACGAGCAAATCGCCCACATTAAAGCCGCGAAAGCGCGAGTCGATGCGGCGTTAGAACCGCTGACAATTCAGGAAGCTAACTTCCTGCATAAACATAAAGACACCATTGATCTTTTTACCTCTCAAGCCAGTACGACAACAGGGATCGCCTCAGAAGCTGCGGGAAAATACTTTGAGAAGATCGAGAGTGTTCTGACCAAGATTCAGCAAGCATACAAAAATCAGTATATCACCAGCGGATCACTGATCAGTGAACAATTTTATGTTCAGAGACGGCAACTGTTCGGTGAACTCGATAGCATTCTAACGGATTTCACGCGTCACAAACTGGCATTGCAGGACTACCCAGACATTAAACGGGCGTTGGGACTTTCAACCAGTTCGATTACACATCGCTGGAATCAGACCGGAGTTGCAGATATTGAGGGCTACGCCACTTTCATCGAGAAAGCTGCAAAGTATGTGAAAATGATGAAAACAGCGGGCTATGTCGGAATCGCTCTTGATGGCGTGAATAGGCTGGGTAAAATTTACGAAGCCTGCACAGTCGGGTCTGACTGCGAGAAAACGGCGTATACCGAGGTTGGAAGTTTTGGTATGAGCATCGGAGGCGGTGTATTCGCAGGTTCACTCGCATTAGGGGGAGCCTCTGCAACCGTTTGTTCTTTTGTCTTGGGCGCATTAACTATTGAAGCAGCTGGTGCGGGAATGTTGGCTTGCGGTGTAATCTTCACTGGCGCGGCTGGATATGCCGGGGGAGAGATGGGAGGAAAACTCGGCGAAACATTAGGTGAAAAAGTTTATGAGGTAACAAAATGACCGTTACCGCATCTGATGCTCTGCTTTTCATCATTTCAGGAGCAATGATGATCGCTTTAGTTTCGATGGTTATCATCTCCATTCTGAACAAAAAGCGATTCCTTGAGGTCTGCCGTTTGTATGAAGCCAAGTTTGGAACTTTGCCCCTTGCCGCCGCAGTATTGAAAGATGCTGACGTCATTGGATTTACAGCAGGGTACACAACCAAAATGGACTTCATCATTCATCCGTTGATCTATGGAAAAAAATCCATCCATAGCAAGAACGATGATGTTGCATTCATCAGAGACTTACCAGCAAAAATCAGATACTGGTTTATTGCGGAATTTGTTTGCTCAGTGATTGGTTTGGTTGCATTGCTTCTCGGTGGTCTGTGGCTTTGGGTCAACAAATGACCAATTTACCATCAGGTCTAATCATCTGCGGATTTGGAGGGTTAAGCCTTGTCTGCGGTATCGCCGTCGCGTTGCTCTCATTTATCAACAAAAAGCGCTTCTCCGCGATCTGTATGCTGTATAAAGAAAAGTTTGGTTCTCTCCCGGCAGGGGCTATTATTTTCGACAAAGCGGGCTCGATAGGATTTAACTCAGGTTACGCCACAAAGATCAATTTTATCGTAAATCCGTTAATCTTTGGTTCAAAAATTGGTTTATCGTCGAGTACGCTTTCTCTGTTTTAGGATTGCTATCAATCATTATCGCCGGGTCTGTTCTGTACTTCCGATAAACACCCAAAGCCAAGCCAGCAATCATGCTGGCTTACAATGAGCACATAGCGATCCCTCACTTCCACCAGCTTCTCCCGAATCAAAGAAGTCCGTTGGTGATACCTGCTTATTGGCGCAGACGTTGAAGCCTGCCAGAGAATAGAAAACGGTGTGCATGAAGGATGGGAGTCAACGTGCTGCTAAAGCTGCCACACAAAGCGATGATCGCCATTCGCCCACTTAGAATAATACATTGATTAATAATGATTTTTATTATACTTGAGCGCCTTCACAGGCGTCGAATCAGGTCAAAACAGGGCTGAGCCCTGCTTTGATGGCCGCATAATATATCTGCTTATACTTTACAAGAAAGGCTTTACGTCACCCACGCCTTCTCGAATCACTTCCGGTGCATCTTCGGTTAAGTCGACCACGGTGGTCGGCTGCTGGCCGAGATAACCGCCATGAATAATCAGCTCGACCACCTTCTCCAGACGATCTTTGATCTCTTCCGGATCGGACTCGGTAAACTCGCTGCCGGGCAGCATCAGCGAGGTAGACAGCATCGGTTCACCGAGGGTTTCCAGCAGCGCCTGCGCAATCGGGTTCGACGGCACGCGCATGCCGATAGTCTTGCGTTTTTCCTGCAGCAGGCGGCGCGGCACCTCTTTCGTTCCTTTCAGGATGAAGGTGTAGTTGCCCGGCGTGTTGTTCTTAATCAGGCGAAACGCCACGTTATCCACATAAGCATAGGTGGACAGCTCAGAGAGATCGCGGCACATCAGGGTAAAGTTATGGCCGTCCGGCAACTGGCGAATGCGGCAAATGCGTTCCATCGCCCCTTTATCTTCAATTTTGCAGCCCAGCGCGTAGCCGGAATCGGTCGGGTAGACAATCACGCCGCCTTTGCGGACGATCTCCACGGCCTGGATAATCAGGCGTGGCTGCGGGTTATCCGGATGGATATAGAAAAACTGACTCATACTTCCCTCTCTTCAATTTGCTGCGGCTGTTCCCAGAGCTGCCAGACCGGCTCAACGCCAGCGGGCAGCCAGAGCTTGCGCCCCAGTTCGATCCAGGCGCAGGGCTGATGGAAATCAGAACCCTGTGAGCCAAGCAGGCCGTACTGTCGGGCATAGGTCGCGAGCTGCGCGCGCTCGTTGGGTGCCTGCTGACACTGGGCGACTTCCATCGCCTCACCACCGTTTTCGGCAAAGTGCGCCAGCAGCCTTTTCAGCCATTTAGCAGAAAGATTATACCGCCCCGGATGGGCCAGCACGGCCTTACCGCCAGAATGATGAATCACATCAATAGCTTGTTTTATTGTACACCACTGTGGCGGAACGTATCCGGTTTTCCCGCGCGCCAGATACTTTTTAAAGACATCCGCCATCGTCGTGGCTTTCCCCGCCTCTACCAGAAAACGGGCGAAATGACCGCGCGTAACCGCCCCGCCGTTCGCCAGCTTTTGCGCACCTTCCAGCGCGCCAGGAATATGTGCCTTTTCCAGACGCTCGCCGATCATCTCTGCGCGCTGGTTGCGGCGCGTTTTTTGTTCTTGCAAAAACTCAATAAGTGCCGGATGGTCTATATCGATGTTCAGGCCAACGATATGAATCTCATGGTTTTCCCAGACGGTCGAAATCTCGACGCCGGACACCAGATTGAGTGCCAGCTCGCAGCGGGCAATCTCGGCGCGCGCAGCCGGAATGGCATCCGTCGTATCGTGATCGGTTATCGCCAGCGTGCCGATGCGCATTTCAACGGCACGATGAACCAGGGCTTCGGGTGTCAGCAGGCCATCAGAGGCCTGAGTATGGCTGTGTAAATCATAAATAATCGCGTAGGTGGTATCGCTCAAAGCACTTCCCATAACAGGTTGAAGACATCCGAAACCGCCATGATACCGACTTAACGTGAAATTCTGAAATCAAGGGTTGACAACACGCCATCGAACTAGTTAACTAGTACGCAGGTTCACACGAGAAAGGTATCTGAAAATGACAGCACATTTCACTCTGCACGGCTGGTGGCGTACTTCCTGATCTTCGGGCAGTGTCACGCGTCTGCGAAATGCTAACAGATACCCGCCCGCTACTCAGCGGGCTTTTTTTGAACAGAATAAATGAGAACACCAACATGCAAACAGCCAAACCCCATCTCGAATTGCTGACCTGCGAGGCGGCCTATCGCCACAACCCGACCGCGCTGTTTCATCAGGTGTGCGGGGCTCGCCCGGCAACGCTGCTGCTGGAATCTGCGGACATCGACAGCAAGGACGATCTGAAAAGCCTTCTGCTGGTCGACAGCGCGTTGCGCATTACCGCCTTAGGTGACACTGTCACTATTAAGGCTTTGTCAGAGAATGGTGCATCGCTGCTGCCGCTGCTGGATGCCGCCCTGCCTTCAGGCATCGAAAACGAGCGTCATCCGGAAATGCGCATTCTGCATTTCCCGCCGGTTAGCCAACTGTTAGATGAAGACGCGCGCCTCTGTTCCCTGTCCGTCTTTGATGCCTTCCGCCTGCTGCAAAACCTGGTCACCGTTCCGCACGATGAGCGTGAAGCGATGTTCTTTGGCGGGCTGTTTGCTTACGACCTGGTCGCGGGATTTGAAGATTTGCCGGAAACCGAGCAGGGCAATCGCTGCCCGGACTACTGTTTCTATCTGGCCGAAACCCTGCTGGTGATCGACCATCAGAAACAGTACACCCGTATCCAGGCCAGCCTGTTCACGCCTTCTGGCGCTGAGAAAACCCGTCTGGAGCACCGCATTGCCCAACTGCAGCAGCAAATGACGGAAGCGCCGCCTGCGCTACCGGTGCAGCGCGTCGAGAAGATGACCTGCGATGTGAACCAGACCGACGATCAATACGGTGCCGTGGTTCGCCAGATGCAAAAGGCGATTCGCGCCGGGGAGATTTTCCAGGTCGTGCCTTCCCGCCGCTTCTCTCTGCCCTGCCCGTCGCCGCTGGCCGCTTACGACGTGCTGAAAAAGAGTAACCCAAGCCCGTACATGTTCTTTATGCAGGACAACGACTTCACGCTGTTCGGCGCCTCGCCGGAAAGCTCGCTGAAATATGACGCCACCAGCCGTCAGATTGAAATTTACCCGATCGCCGGAACCCGTCCGCGCGGACGTCGCGCCGACGGCTCGCTGGATCGCGATCTCGACAGCCGCATCGAGCTGGAAATGCGCACCGACCACAAAGAACTCTCCGAGCACCTGATGCTGGTTGACCTGGCGCGTAACGATCTGGCCCGTATTTGCACCCCGGGCAGCCGCTACGTGGCGGACCTGACTAAAGTCGACCGCTATTCGTTCGTGATGCACCTGGTCTCCCGCGTGGTGGGCGAGCTGCGCCACGACCTCGACGTGCTGCACGCCTACCGCGCCTGCATGAACATGGGCACCCTGAGCGGTGCGCCGAAAGTGCGCGCCATGCAGCTGATTGCCGCCGCCGAAGGACGCCGTCGCGGCAGCTACGGCGGCGCGGTGGGCTATTTTACGGCCCACGGTGACCTTGATACCTGCATCGTGATCCGCTCCGCCTACGTCGAAGACGGTATTGCCACCGTTCAGGCCGGCGCCGGGATTGTTCTTGACTCTGTTCCGCAGTCTGAAGCTGACGAAACCCGCAGTAAAGCACGCGCGGTATTGCGCGCCATCGCTACCGCACACCACGCACAGGAGATTTTCTGATGGCTGACATTCTGCTGCTCGATAACATCGACTCCTTTACCTATAACCTGGCAGATCAGCTGCGTGCGAATGGCCATAACGTCGTTATCTACCGCAACCACGTTCCGGCGCAGACCCTGATTGACCGTCTGGCGACCATGCAAAACCCGGTGCTGATGCTCTCCCCGGGGCCGGGCGCGCCGAGCGAAGCGGGCTGTATGCCCGAACTGCTGACCCGCATGCGCGGCAAGCTGCCGATTATCGGTATCTGCCTTGGTCACCAGGCAATCGTGGAAGCCTACGGCGGTTACGTCGGCCAGGCGGGCGAGATCCTGCACGGTAAAGCCTCCAGCATTGAACATGACGGCCAGGCAATGTTTGCCGGGCTGCCGAATCCGCTTCCGGTCGCGCGCTACCACTCGCTGGTCGGCAGCAACATTCCCGCCGGGCTGACGATCAACGCCTCGTTTGAAGGGATGGTGATGGCGGTACGTCACGACGCGGATCGCGTATGCGGGATGCAGTTCCATCCGGAATCCATCCTGACCTCCCACGGCGCCCGCCTGCTGGAACAAACCCTGGACTGGGCGTTACAGAAGCTGGAGCAGACCAACACCCTGCAGCCGATTCTGGAAAAACTGTACCAGGCACAAACCCTGAGCCAGCAGGAGAGCCACCAGCTCTTCTCCGCCGTGGTTCGCGGCGAGCTGAAGCCGGAACAGCTCGCAGCCGCGCTGGTGAGCATGAAGGTCCGCGGTGAAAGCCCGCAGGAGATCGCCGGTGCCGCCACGGCCCTGCTGGAAAATGCCGCCCCGTTCCCGCGCCCGGACTATCCGTTTGCCGATATTGTCGGCACCGGGGGAGATGGCAGCAACAGTATCAATATTTCAACCGCCAGCGCCTTTGTGGCCGCAGCGTGTGGCCTGAAGGTGGCGAAGCACGGTAACCGCAGCGTGTCCAGCCGGTCGGGCTCGTCTGATTTGCTCGCGGCTTTCGGCATTAATCTCGATATGAACGCCGAACGTTCCCGTGAAGCGCTGGATGACCTGGGCGTCTGCTTCCTGTTTGCGCCGAAGTATCACACCGGTTTCCGCCACGCAATGCCGGTTCGTCAGCAGCTGAAAACCCGCACGCTGTTTAACGTGCTCGGCCCGCTGATCAACCCGGCCCATCCGCCGCTGGCGCTGATCGGTGTCTACAGTCCGGAACTGGTCCTGCCGATTGCCGAGACCTTGCGCGTGCTGGGTTACCAGCGTGCCGCCGTGGTGCACAGCGGCGGAATGGACGAAGTGTCACTGCATGCGCCGACGCTGGTAGCCGAACTGCGCGACGGTGAAATCCTGAGCTACCAGCTGGAAGCCGCTGACTTTGGTTTAACTCCGTATCACCAGGAAGCGCTGGCAGGCGGTACCCCGGAAGAAAACCGTGACATTCTGACGCGCTTATTACAAGGTAAGGGAGAGGTCGCCCATGAGGCCGCCGTTGCCGCCAACGTCGCCATGCTGATGCGTTTGCACGGTGAGGAAGACCTGAAGGCCAACGTTCAAAAAGTTCTGGATGTACTGCGCTCCGGTGCAGCTTACGATCGCGTTACCGCACTTGCGGCAAGAGGGTAAAGAATGCAGACCGTTTTAGCGAAAATCGTTGCCGATAAGGCCATCTGGGTGGAAGCCCGCAAGCAACAGCAGCCGCTTGCCAGTTTCCAGAACGACGTCGTCCCGAGCAGCCGTCGTTTCTATGACGCCCTGCAGGGTGCGCGCACCGCGTTTATTCTTGAGTGCAAAAAGGCGTCTCCCTCAAAAGGCGTTATCCGTGACGATTTCGACCCGGCGCGCATTGCCGGTATTTATAAGCATCATGCCTCAGCCATCTCCGTGCTGACGGATGAGAAATATTTTCAGGGCAGCTTCGATTTTCTGCCGATCGTCAGCGGCATCGCGCCGCAGCCGATCCTCTGTAAAGACTTCATTATCGATCCGTATCAGATTTGGCTGGCGCGCTTTTACCAGGCCGACGCCTGCCTGCTGATGCTCTCGGTGCTTGACGACGAGCAGTACCGCCAGCTCTCTGCCGTCGCGCACAGCCTGAAAATGGGCGTGCTGACCGAAGTGAGCAACGAAGAGGAGCTGGAGCGCGCGATTGCGCTGGAAGCCAAAGTGGTCGGCATTAACAACCGCGATCTACGTGACCTGTCCATTGACCTGAACCGCACGCGCCAGCTGGCGCCGCGGCTGGGCTCTGGCGTCACGGTCATCAGCGAATCCGGCATTAACAGCTACGCCCAGGTGCGCGAGCTGAGCCACTTCGCCAACGGTTTCCTGATTGGCTCCGCCATGATGGAACATGACGATCTCAATGCGGCAGTACGTCGCGTGCTGCTGGGTGAGAACAAAGTCTGCGGTTTAACCCGCGAACAGGACGCCCAGGCCGCGTACGAAGCCGGAGCGATTTATGGCGGGCTGATTTTTGTGGATTCCTCTCCTCGCGCGGTCAGCGAAGAGCAGGCGCGTAAGGTCATCGCCGCGGCACCACTCAGCTATGTTGGCGTGTTCCGCAATGCGGATATCGCCGAGGTGGTTGAAAAAGCCGACGCGTTATCCCTGAGCGCAGTGCAGCTTCACGGCGATGAAGATCAGGCCTATATCGATGCCCTGCGCGCCACGCTGGCACCGCAGGTACAGATCTGGAAAGCGCAACGCGTTGACGATACGTTGCCCCCGCGTAACCTGAACCACGTGGATAAATACGTTCTCGATAACGGTCAGGGCGGAACCGGCCAGCGTTTTGACTGGTCCCTGCTGAACGGCGAAAAGCTGGACAACGTTCTGCTGGCGGGCGGATTAAGCCCGGACAACTGTGTAGAAGCCGCGAAAACCGGCTGCGCAGGCCTCGATTTCAATTCAGGCGTAGAGTCCCAGCCGGGTAGTAAAGATGCCAGCAAACTGGCCTCGGTTTTTAAAACTCTGCGTGCATATTAAGGAAGAGAAGATGACGACATTACTTAACCCGTATTTTGGTGAGTTCGGCGGGATGTACGTCCCGCAAATCCTGATGCCCGCGCTGCGCCAGCTGGAAGAAGCGTTTGTGAGCGCGCAGAAGGATCCGGCATTTCAGGCGGAATTTACCGACCTGCTGAAAAACTATGCAGGCCGCCCAACGGCCCTGACCAAATGCCGCAATCTGACGGAAGGCACGAAAACTACGCTGTATCTTAAGCGTGAAGACCTGCTGCACGGCGGCGCGCACAAGACTAACCAGGTGCTGGGCCAGGCGCTGCTTGCGAAGCGTATGGGCAAAACCGAAATCATCGCCGAAACCGGCGCAGGCCAGCACGGCGTGGCCTCGGCGCTCGCCAGCGCCCTGCTCGGCCTGAAATGCCGCATCTATATGGGGGCGAAAGACGTTGAGCGTCAGTCTCCGAACGTCTTCCGTATGCGTCTGATGGGTGCAGAAGTGATCCCGGTGCACAGCGGCTCCGCGACGCTGAAGGATGCCTGTAACGAAGCGCTGCGCGACTGGTCTGGCAGCTACGAAACCGCGCACTATATGCTCGGTACAGCGGCGGGCCCGCACCCGTTCCCGACCATCGTGCGTGAGTTCCAGCGCATGATCGGGGAAGAGACCAAAGCGCAGATCCTCGAAAAAGAGGGTCGCCTGCCGGATGCAGTCATCGCCTGCGTCGGCGGCGGGTCAAACGCCATCGGCATGTTCGCAGACTTTATCGACGATACCCGCGTGGGTCTGATTGGCGTCGAGCCTGCGGGTCACGGCATTGAATCGGGTGAACACGGCGCGCCGCTGAAGCATGGCCGCGTGGGGATCTACTTCGGCATGAAATCCCCGATGATGCAGACCGATGAAGGCCAGATTGAAGAGTCTTACTCTATCTCCGCTGGCCTCGACTTCCCGTCCGTCGGACCGCAGCACGCCTATCTGAACAGCACCGGTCGTGCGGATTATGTCTCCATTACCGATGACGAAGCGCTGGAAGCGTTCAAAACGCTGTGCCGCAGCGAAGGGATCATCCCGGCGCTGGAATCTTCACACGCTCTGGCCCATGCGCTGAAAATGATGAAAGACAATCCGGAAAAAGAACAGCTGCTGGTGGTCAACCTTTCCGGACGCGGTGACAAAGATATCTTCACCGTTCACGATATTCTGAAAGCACGAGGGGAAATCTGATGGAACGCTACGATAACGTATTTGCAGAACTGAAATCCCGCCAGGAAGGCGCGTTCGTTCCCTTCGTCACCCTGGGCGATCCGGGCCCTGAACAGTCGCTGAAGATCATCGACACCCTGATTGAATCCGGTGCCGATGCGCTGGAGCTGGGGATCCCGTTCTCTGACCCGCTGGCGGATGGCCCGACTATCCAGAATGCGACGCTGCGCGCGTTTGCTTCGGGCGTGACGCCAACCCAGTGCTTCGAAATGCTGGCAGCGATCCGTCAGAAGCATCCCACTATCCCGATTGGCCTGCTGATGTACGCCAACCTCGTGTTCAACCGCGGTATCGATGAATTTTACGCCGAGTGCGCCCGCGTGGGCGTCGACTCTGTTCTGGTCGCCGACGTGCCGGTCGAGGAGTCCGCGCCGTTCCGCCAGGCGGCGATGCGTCACAACGTCGCCCCGATTTTCATCTGCCCGCCGAACGCCGATAACACACTGCTGCGCCAGATAGCCTCTTACGGGCGCGGTTACACCTACCTGCTCTCCCGCGCAGGCGTGACCGGTGCCGAGAATAAAGCGGCCCTGCCGCTGCATCATCTGGTGGAAAAGCTGGCCGAGTACCATGCGGCGCCGCCGCTACAGGGCTTCGGGATCTCTTCTCCGGATCAGGTCACCGCGGCGATTGACGCGAAGGCTGCAGGTGCCATTTCCGGCTCTGCGATTGTGAAGATCATTGAGAAGAACGTGGACAAGCCCGAGCAGATGCTGGCCGAGCTGAAGGCGTTTGTGACCGCCATGAAGGCGGCGACGCGTAAAGCCTGACCCCTCCACCGTCTGGCACCCTTGCCAGACGGTTACCCTTTCTTCCCCGCCTTCAACAAAGGATTACGTCAAAATTGATCCTATCGATATTTTCGGTGTGAATGGCTTTTCAAACTGTCGTGTGAGCGTATGATCTGGACTCTTTTTTATCTTTAATCCTTCTGAGTTCAGAGGCTTATTCATGTCATGGCAATCCTTCAAACAGGCTTACCTGGTTAAGTTCTGGTCACCCGTTCCGGCCGTTATCGCGGCAGGCATTCTCTCTACTTATTATTTTGGCATTACCGGCACCTTCTGGGCCGTGACCGGCGAGTTCACCCGCTGGGGTGGTCAATTGCTGCAACTCGCTGGCGTGCATGCCGAAGAGTGGGGTTACTTTAAACTCATTCATCTGGACGGCACCCCGCTTACCCGCATCGACGGGATGATGATTATCGGCATGTTCGGCGGCTGTTTCGCGGCCGCGCTGTGGGCAAATAACGTTAAGTTGCGTATGCCCAAAAGCCGGATCCGCATTTTGCAGGCGGTTGTCGGCGGGATAATTGCCGGATTCGGCGCGCGTCTGGCGATGGGGTGTAACCTTGCCGCCTTCTTTACCGGGATCCCGCAGTTTTCGCTTCACGCCTGGTTCTTTGCCGTCGCCACGGCCATCGGCTCTTACTTTGGAGCAAAATTCACCCTGCTGCCGCTGTTTCGTATTCCAGTGAAAATGACAAAAGTCAGCGCAGCATCTCCGTTAACCCAGAAGCCCTCTCAGGCCCGCCGACGTTTCCGCCTCGGAATGCTGGTCTTTTTCGCCATGGTGGCATGGGCGCTCTGCACCGCCCTGAACCAGCCTAAGCTCGGTCTGGCGATGCTGTTCGGTGTGGGTTTTGGTCTGCTCATTGAACGCGCGCAGATCTGCTTTACCTCCGCGTTTCGCGATATGTGGATCACCGGGCGCACGATGATGGCGAAGGCGATTATCGCCGGGATGGCGGTCAGCGCCATCGGCATCTTCAGCTATGTCCAACTGGGCGTCGAACCGAAAATCATGTGGGCCGGTCCTAACGCGGTCATTGGCGGTCTGCTGTTCGGCTTCGGGATCGTGCTGGCTGGCGGGTGTGAAACCGGCTGGATGTATCGCGCCGTGGAAGGCCAGGTGCACTACTGGTGGGTGGGTCTGGGCAATGTGATTGGCTCGACGATCCTGGCGTACTGCTGGGATGACGTGTCACCCGTCCTGGCTACCCGGTGGGATAAGGTTAATCTGCTGAACACCTTCGGGCCTCTCGGCGGCCTGCTCGTCACCTACGCCCTGTTGTTGGTCGCTTTTTTACTGGTCGTCGCACAGGAGAGACGTTTCTTCCGCCGTGCGGGCGTTAAAACAGAAACGCAGGAGAATGCAGCATGAAGGAGATCGTGCCTGATTATCGTCTGGATATGGTTGGCGAGCCCTGTCCATATCCGGCGGTGGCTACGCTTGAAGCGCTGCCGCAGCTTAAGAAAGGTGAAATTCTGGAGGTGGTCAGCGACTGCCCGCAGTCCATCAACAACATACCGCTGGATGCGAAAAACCACGGTTATACGGTGCTGGATATCCAGCAGGATGGCCCAACCATTCGCTATCTGATTCAAAAATGATCGCTAAGGGCCTCGTCAGGGGCCTTTATCGCATTGAATTATAAGATATCTTGATCCACGGCAAAAACGTTATTTATGACTTAAGTAAAATCTCATTTCCCTTTTGAAAGAGGTTTTCGCGGTTTGATGTATTTACGAGCTTTACTGGTCTTCGCCTTATTGATTCCCTTCCACGCGCTGTCCCTGAATTTCTCTTCTACTTTCCTGCGTCTTAATTGTCCGCAAAGAGGACTTGTCGAGGTTATTCTGCACGTTTATGACCACACTCAGGAACGGTGGCGCGGCCATTTTGAAACCGGTGCGGGGCATAAACGTGCGGGTGATACCGAAATGATCCCGTTTGCCAACGGCGATATTCTCTTCCATTCCGTATCCAGCGACGCTTTCAGCTATTTATATGATGGGGAAACGATCCTGAGGCACTGCGTAAAGCTTGATGAGCGGCCGGTTTATCCGTCGTTTTGACGTGAGCAAAGCAAACTGGCCACCCTGTGGCCAGTTTGACGGGGATCAGAAACGATAACCCGCAGAGAACATAAACACCCACGGATCCAGACGAGTGCTGATACTTTGCTGCTGGCCGCCCGCCTTGAAGCGTACGTCCGTATCAATATCCATATACCAGACCGAGGCGTTGATCAGCCAGTCGCGGTTAATCAGATAATCCAGGCCAACCTGCCCCGCCATGCCCCACGAATCTTTCAGGCTGAGATCCGTCAGACCCGCCTCTTTACCGGTATCGTTGAATTTCTCATCAAAGAAGGTGGTGTAGTTCACACCGGCGCCAATATATGGACGCACCTTGCTGCTTGAGTCGCCGAAGTACCACTGCGCCATCAGCGTTGGCGGTAAATGGTGAACCGTGGCGATATCACCGGTTGGCCCGAGGCCCACGCGATGACGGAACGGCGTTGCAGCCAGAAGCTCAACGCCCACGTTATCCGTCACCATATAGGTGAAAGTTAAACCTAACTGGGTGTTATTACTGACGTTAAAACCGCCCATTCCCAGCACGTTATCCGAACCTTCAGTTGGGCGAGCCGTAGCCGAACCGGCACGAATAAAGAATTCGCCTGCTTCATGCGCATACGCGCCGCCAGAGAGACTGCTTAATACAAGGGCTGCCACCGCTAATTTTTTCATATCCGCTCCATCGTTGTGGTTTTAATCGCGGATGAGAATATACTCACAAAAGAGTAATAAGTGATCTGCCACAGATCACATTAAAACCAGTAACTTAACATTCATTGATCTGGATTAATTTTTTGTTACGCACTTAAAACCAATAAGTTGTTTCCATGTCAATTTTTGGCATTTCACGGTTACAAAATTTTCCCTTTTCCCCCTCTTGCTCTTCCTCTGGCGGCTGGATAATTTATCGCTCTCACAAATTGATTTGATGCGTTCTTCTTTTGCAGGTGTGCCATGAGTGATATCAACCCGTGCATGACGTGCGGAGCCTGTTGTGCGTATTTTCGAGTCTCTTTCTACTGGGCCGAAGCCAGCGATGGCGGTGGTACCGTTCCGGTTCATCTTACCGAGCCGTTAACCCCCTTTTTGCGCTGCATGAGCGGCACGAACCAAAAGCAGGCCCGCTGTGTGGCGCTCCAGGGTGAGCCTGGGGTCTCGACCCGATGTTCCATCTATGAGGATCGCCCCAGCCCGTGCCGGGAATTTGCCATGTCGGGGGAGGATGGCCAGGTCAACGAAGCCTGTAACCGCGCCCGCGCGCGGGTTGGATTACCGCCGCTTTACAAAGATATGCTTTTCCATACAAGCCTTGATGCTGCCACAGCAGGTGCATCCGGTGTACAATTGCCGGCTAATTAATACCTGCAATACTCAAGGAGAGTGCATGTCTATCACGGCGAAGTCTGTCTACCGTGACACGGGAAACTTTTTCCGCAATCAGTTCATTACCTTTTTACTGATCGCGTTGCTTTGTGCCTTTATCACGGTGGTGCTGGGCCATGCCTTCTCACCGAGTGAAGAACAGATTGCCAGCCTGAGCCAGGGCGACCATCTTGCGGGTAGCGTGGGGTTGTTTGAGCTGGTGCAAAATATGACGCCGGAGCAGCAGCAAATCCTGCTGCGCGCCTCTGCCGCGTCCACGTTCTCAGGCCTGATTGGTAATGCAATTCTGGCGGGCGGCGTTTTGCTGATGATTCAGCTGGTATCGGCGGGTCACCGCGTCAGCGCCTTACGGGCGATTGGTGCGAGTGCACCGGTCTTACCTAAGCTGTTTATCCTGATCTTTTTAACCACGATGCTGGTGCAAATGGGGATTATGCTGGTCGTGGTGCCGGGCGTTTTACTGGCTATCGTGCTCGCATTTGCGCCGGTGATGATTGTGCAGGATAAGATGGGAATTTTTACCGCGATGCGCAGCAGCATCAGACTGGCATGGGCTAATATGCGTCTGGTGGCGCCCGCCGTGATCGGCTGGCTGCTGGCCAAAACGCTGCTGTTATTGTTTGCACCGAATTTTGCGGTATTAACGCCTAACGTCGGCGCCGTGGTGGCGAATACGCTGAGCAATCTCATTTCAGCGGTACTGCTCGTCTATCTGTTCCGCCTGTATATGTTAATTCGTCAGTAATCCCGAGGCGGGGGGCATCTCTGTCTCCCGCCCCGCTCAGAAGATGGAATCACAGAATGAAGCAGTTTCTTGATTTTTTACCGCTCGCGGTGTTTTTCGCTGTCTATAAGTTGTACGACATTTTTGCTGCAACAAAAGCGTTAATCGTTGTGACCGCCGTTGTGCTGATCTACAGCTGGATTCGCTATCGCAAAGTCGAAAAAATGGCGCTTATTACGTTCATCTTAGTGGCGGTGTTCGGTGGATTGACCATTGCCTTGCATGATGTTGAATTTATTAAGTGGAAGGTGACTGTTATTTATGCGTTGTTTGCAGCAGCATTACTGTTCAGTCAATGGTTCATGAAAAAGCCCCTTATCCAGAGCATGTTAGGTAAAGAACTAACGCTGCCGCAGGTGGTCTGGTCGCGTCTGAATACTGCCTGGGCAATCTTCTTTATTCTCTGCGGTCTCGCTAATATCTATATCGCCTTCTGGCTGCCGCAGGATATCTGGGTCAACTTTAAGGTCTTTGGCCTGACCGCGCTGACGCTTATCTTCACGCTGTTAAGCGGCGTATACATCTATCGTCATATGCCGCAGGACGACAACCACTGATTACTGACTGACCAGAACGTCAACGACGTGCGTTCTGGTCTATTCTCTCCGTACGCGAATCATAGTAGCATCCCGCCTGAAGTCTTCCGTTACGAGTTAAAACAATGACAACAACTAACGCCCCTCAGGGCGAACTGGTTTTACGCACACTGGCAATGCCCGCTGACACCAATGCCAATGGCGATATTTTTGGCGGCTGGCTGATGTCGCAGATGGATATGGGCGGCGCAATTCTGGCAAAAGAGATCGCCCACGGGCGCGTGGTCACCGTGAGGGTGGACGGCATGACCTTCCTGCGCCCGGTTGCGGTGGGTGATGTGGTTTGCTGCTACGCGCGCTGCGTGAAGCGCGGTAATACCTCCATTTCCATCAACATCGAAGTCTGGGTGAAGAAAGTCTCTTCTGAGCCGATTGGGCAACGCTATAAGGCCACTGAAGCGCTGTTTATTTATGTTGCCGTGGACAGCGAGGGTAAACCTCGTCAACTTCCGCAGGCCTGATCGACAGGCAAAAAAAGCCTCCTTTCGGAGGCTTTTTTTATTCCATCTGCGCCCCGCCGTTCAGGCGGAAAACAATATTGACGATCAATCCGCTACCCGGCTTGCCTGGCTCATAGCGCCATCTGCGCATAGCAGATTTCACTTCGCGCTCAAACATATTAGAAGGTTGCGCAGACAAGATTTCCACGTTATCCACGCGGCCATCCGCAGTTACGTCAAATTTCACCCGTACGCGCCCTTCAATACGCAAGGCCTGAGCTCGCGCCGGATACTGAGGCTGGTTGCGGCTTACGGCGCGCGGGCCCGCTGGCGCGGTTACGGTTGGCTTTGACGTCGTTGCCGTATTGTTCATCACCGGACGTGAAGGCGCTGCATTTTCGACCGGCTGGGTCGCGCGCGGTTCAACCGGACGTTCCTCGCGTTTCGGACGCTCCTCGACCTTCTTCACCGGCTTTGGCTTCGGCTTAGGTTTTGGCTTCGGTTCAGGTTTGTGGATCACCACCGGGGCTTCCTTCGGTGGCTCCGGAACGGGCTCGGGTTCTGGCTCCGGTTCAGCCACCGGCTGTGGCGGCGGAGGGGCAACCTGCGGCGGTTCAAGATCCGCTGGCGAGACCATCGTCACCGAGAGCGGCTGCGCGGGCGCGGGCATTTCAATAACCTGATGAACCGAGGTATACAGCAGACCCGCCACAACGGCACCGTGAATCACGACAGAAAGCAGCGTCGGCCAGGGAAAGCGGCGAGGTAAATCAAGGGTCATCGAAGTCATAGTCATCAACGTTAAAAAACCGAACCCTGATTTTAAATGCAAATAGCAATCATATTCAATAAGACACTTTGCTCTGGCGCAATTTTAGCGCCCGAGAGGCCAAAAAAGGCGCATACAGATCAGGGTATTAACATTGTTTTTATTTTACATTGCAGTCGTTTGCCCTTTCACATAACGTAACTGACACTTTTATCGGTTAAGGAGCTTCGCCGTGTTTTACGTGATTTACTCTGAAGATGTTGCTGATTCGCTCGAAAAACGCCAGTCTGTGCGCCCTGCGCATCTGGCACGTTTGCAGTTGCTTCAGGATGAAGGCCGATTACTGACCGCTGGCCCCATGCCTGCAGTAGACAGCAACGATCCGGGTGCTGCCGGTTTCTCCGGCTCCACGGTCATTGCTGAGTTTGAATCCCAGGAAGCCGCTCAGGCCTGGGCTGACGCAGACCCGTACGTTGCAGCGGGCGTGTATGCAAAAGTGACGGTGAGACCGTATAAAAAAGTGTTCTGATACCAAAGCGGCTCCGAAAGGAGCCTTTTTTAGGATGGCGATTACGCGCCGCTGTGCCGGGTAAACTGCTGCTCTGTAATAAGGCTTCCCCACTGTTCGCCTTCCCACTCTTTTACCAGCGTAAACCCATACGACTCGTACAGACGCCTGGCGGCGGTCAGCTTATTGAACGTCCAGAGGTGCACAGCTGAAAAACCGGCGCTGTCGCAAAACCGCATGGCTTCATTCAGCAGTTTTTTCCCCACGCCGTGCCCCCGGCAGCCATCATCAAGAATAAACCAGCGAAGATGGGCTTCACCCGGCGCCAGATCCTCGCCATCGATCGCCACCGAGCCGACAATTTTGTCGTTGAGCACTGCCAGCCAAATCTGGTTACAGGGCTTCTCCAGTCTTTCACTAAACTCAGCCAGCCCCGAAGCCACTTTGGCCTCGAAGAAGCGACCAAAATTATGCTCCCGCGAATAATAACTGCCATGCATCTCCGCGATACGGCCAATCATGCCCGGGATATACCCCTGCACTATCTTCAGCTCATCGGGCTGCATATCGTTGCCCGCCTCGCGGCATGCCAGCAGCGCGTTGGCATAAAGGGAGAGCCCCTCAGAAATGGTCTGCTGCTGGGCAGGAGCAAGACGTTTTATTGCTGTGACCACGCGCTCATTGCTGAAGGTATTAATTTTGCTGACCGTCTCGTGACCTTTCGCGGTCAGCCTGAGGCTCTTTGCTCTCGCATCCTCGGTAGAAATGACCTCCTCGAGTTCGCCTGCGGCAATCAGGCGAGCCAGCATCCGACTGACGCTGGACTTTTCCAGGCCCAGCAGCTGTACCAGCTGACTCGCCGTCATCTCTTTTCGTAGGGCAATTTCGACCAGAGTATGGACGGCCGAAGGCGAATAATTCGTTGAGGCCAGGGTAGAACCCATAAAACCTAACTCTCGCACCATCAGGCGCGAGGAACGTCGAATAACACTGACTACCGGGGTTTCGCTGTGCATGTTATGTCCTCACCATTTAGTTGTACTATACAACTTAATGGTGAGGGATTGTCAAACAGAATGAAAAAGGCTCCCGCAGGAGCTTTTAAAAACGGCTCAAGATAATGAAATAAAAGGATTTATTTCTGGTCATGTCCACATGTTGACCACATCGATATGAGAAGCCCCGCAAATGCGGGGCTTTGATAATTGTAAGTTAGTGGCATAATCTTAGCTAATCTACATTCCCAGTGATTATATGATTGAGTTGTACTTCCCAGTTTAACCTGTTCAGCCTGTTCAACATTGGGCAAGCTAAATGAGTAATGTTGTTAATATATTAACAGTTCCAGCTAAAATCGTTAGCTTCCATCAGCGGTAACTCAATTACTTAGCTTGACAGATTTTATTAAGGCAAGGGTGTTATCACAGATCTCATTATAGCCAATCGCCTTATGGTTATCCAAAGAGGTTTTCGTTGGATGACCATATCCTGTATGGTTCCCTGCTGAAAAGAATGCTTTTGCAGAATGTCCAAGTGGTTTAAAAATAGCATTTGCACTTGCCACATCTCCATGATGAGGAACCACAACCGCATCATAAGATAGAATCGAAAGATGCCTTATAAAGGGACAAAGATCATTCTTCATGTCAGAATATACGTAATCACCAGACTGTAATATTTTCTCACCATCATGGTTTTTAAATAAACTAACCAAACAATCCGTATTGTCTGTTTTTTTGGAGGGAAAACTACGTAAAATAAACAGTTCAAAATCACCCCCATAGAAATAAATATAACCAGAAACATTTGTGACTTTATTATTTATCGTGATATCCTTCCATATGATTTTTTTTGTATTATGCGGAATAAATATTGAACTTATCTTGTTAGATATTCTAACATCCCATGCCAGCATTCGCCAATGATCACTGTCAGGATGTGATATTATGACACGAACATTATTCAACTCAGCCAACATATCCCATAAGTCGTTTTTTATATATCCATAATCATTTTTTAGATAATCCCCTCTCAGTATAGGCTTACCAGCCCCAACATCCAGTAAAATACCATCTTTGCCATTAGTTATAAGAGAGCACATCCCCTGCCCAACATGGAATGAATAGAAATCCCATCGAGAGTTGCCAGTTTTATAATTTTCAAAGTCTAACGAACTTGAAATGTCAACTTCCACTGCGAATTCTGTATTCCGTTCATTCTCAATATTTTTATTAATGATTGGTGGACTAGTAATCATTTTGCATTCTTGCAAACTAAAATACTCTGGTTCATCACGACCGAATGTTTTATAAAAATAACCGGAGTTTTTTCTTTTCCCAACTTCTCCTTTTATATAAAACCATGAATTATTTTCGCCACCATCATTCAATGCATATTTCACATGTTTTTTTATTTCAAATGATAGTTCCCAGTAACTAATATCTACTGTATATGTGCAAACCCCATCATCATTTGCAAAAAACTCTAAAGACTCCTTTTTAACTGCTATGAATCTTATGCACCGACCACCTCGTTGATAATCCTTCCATGCTAAATAGTTATCAACCTGACCTATGAATTCAATTTCCATTGTCTCCACCCCTATCTCCTTTTTTATAAATAATCAGCACTAATCATACTATCGAGATTTAACTTATACTCGTAACATTATCATTAATTCAATCTCAGTTACACACCCAGATTATAAGAGTATACGTGTATTTTATTGCATCATTGTTTAGAGCTGGGTGAGGAGGAAGTTAATTTCTTACAATCAAAAATTATCAGCTAAAAACGCTTTTAACAGATAATCGTAAAGCATTATAGAAAATTGGACTCTTTGTGATTTCAAAACCCCGCATTTGCGGGGAGTGTATCATTGTCACATCCAGTGGATCTGTTGCTGGCCTGACGTTGTCGGATGTGGCGGTGCTGGAACTACCTCACCCGGTGACACGATAAAGCGCTCGACCGTCTCAGTGGTGACAAACGTGCAACTGCAGTTGATGTTTGTGCACTGATGATAGCGCTCTTTGGTCGTGTCAGAAAAATAGCGACTTGTGCGAGCGTGGGCGGCGTAATGGCATTTTGGGCAGTGGAACATGGCGAGCACCTCAGAACGTTTTTGATGCGCTAATTTTAACTATCAAACCTTTATATATCAAATAGATAAATAAACTTCATTGTATTACATCTTCGCTTTCGTACTCTACATCCGAAACCTTAACCTCAAGCTCTAAGCCCGTCGTGTAGCCGCTCCCGTTGAGGTTATGCACCACCCGGCTGATTATCCACGCCTGCTCGTCTATAACGCGCTTAAAGCCTTTGACCACGATTGGTGTTTCAGGAAATAAATCTGCCCGGCCAATAGCCAGCGAAATTGAAAACTCCGCAACGCCGCGCTGCAGTTTGTCCCACTTCGCCTGAGCGGCGCGCATGGCCTGCGCCTTAGTCGCGTAGATGGTCGTCAGCTCCAGCACGTTGTCAGACTCACCGGCCATATACTCACCCTCGCGCGACTCCTGCTCTTTTTGGGCTTTGGCCTTTGCCGGGGCTTTGGTCGCTTTCGGGTGCTGCAGTGCGCGCAGGTGCTGCACTTTCGGTTTCCTTTTGAGCTTCACCTTCTGCTTTTGCGGCTTCGGGTCTTTAGTGTGCAGCCATTTCGCCGTAACGCCGGTGTAGGCTTCGCGGTCAGCAATGGCAAACTGATGACGGTCTCCGTCGCCACGCTCAAGGGTCATCTGAGGAATGGGCTTCCCGCTGGCCGTCTTACCGCTCCCGGCTTTCAGGAATAACAGTTTTCCCGCTTTTACCGAAACCGCCGCACCGTTCCGGTCAGCCAGGCGGGACAGAAACACCGCGTCGGATTCCTGCGCCTGGTCAATGTGAGGAACGGGGATCGCTTTCAGCGTGTCGGCCACACTGGCCGTCAGTTTGTTTCGTGCCGCAATCGTCTCCAAGATTTGCCCGATAGTGGTGTTATGCCATGACTGCTCGCGGCGTGAGTTCAATGTCCCACGAAAATCGGCGCTGCGCCCCCGGATGGTCAGCGTATCAGGTGCGCCCCTGTGCTCGATTTCGTCGACCGTGAACGTGCCTTTTTTAATCAGCGCTGCACCCTGCCAGCCTAACCACAGCGTGAGCATTGCCCCGCGAGGAGGCAGCTCGACAAGCCCATCGGTGTCATCCAGCTCGATATCGAGCTGGTCGGCCTCGAATCCGCGATTGTCCGTCATGGTCAGACCGATAAGCCGGTCGCTGAAATTCTGCGTGATGTCCGCACCATCAAGCGTGAGCATAAACGCAGGGGCTATCTTCGCCCCGGCATGAATATCCATTCCTGTAATCATCCTGCCAGCCCTCCCAGCCAGTTACCGGCAGACGTGACCAGATTGTCGGCCTGCGTCCGCAGGTCGCCATAAATGGCCGCGAGCGATTTATCGACCCGCTTTAGCGACAGGCTAAACTCGATTTTTCTGGCTGCACCGTCGCTGAAAAGTTCGGTGTGCGTGTGCGTCACCTTGTCGATGACGTACATGCCGTGGATCATGCCCGTTCCGTCAATCAACGGCCACGCTCTGCCCTCGTCGGCCATCAGCTCGATGGCGGTCAGCGAGAGACGGCCACCGGTGATTTCGGGGTAGAGCACACCCGACAGCGTACGCGAGGTTTCCCCTTCCCCGAGATACTGATAAGCCGGTGGCTTGCCTATACGGTCATTTGACGCCCAGCGGTAATCCTTCGAGTACTGCATTGACTGATGCGGCAGCGTGCGGCGCTCAAACACAAATAAACCTAAAACCATTAACATGCTTTATCCCCCCTCAGTCATGACGCATACTCGAGCGCTGACGCGCACGGTTTTCCCGGTCGAGTTTATCGACAGCCTCGCGGAGCTGGCGGTCAAGGTCGCTGCCCGGCGCGATGCCACCATTCAGGTTAATGTTGTATTCAGGCTTGCTCTGGTCGACGTAAGTCTTTCCGGTGGGAGCTGTTACTGGCTGATACTGATAGCCTCCATATGTTGAAGTTGCCGGAATATAAGACCCATTTTGCGAGCCGGTGGCGGCATTGGCTTTTGCGGCCTTCTGGTCGAGGTCGGTCGATTCTTTATTGATAACCCCGAGCTTTTCCAGTAACCAGTTAACGCCGGTACGCAATGTATTAAAGCTTTTGAGCGGTAACATCAGCGCGTCGGCCAGCGCCTTACCGAACATCACACCCGCATTTTTGCAGCTGTCGAGCGTCTCCTGCGTCGACTTAACCGGTGCGATCAGGTCTTTAAACCACTGCCAGACTCCACGCAATTTCTCCATGAAAGAATCAAACACCGGCGCGAGCGGTGCGAAAATTTCCGCCACCGGCGCAAAGGCCGCTTTAAGCCCCTCCACCACGCCGGAAAAGAATGCGCTTATTGGCTCCCAGTATTTACGAATCAGGAGCGCACCGGCCACCACGGCAGCGACCACCGCCACCACCGGCAGACTGATTGCGCTAACTGCAGCGACAATGGCACTTCCTGCAGTGGTGAAAACGACACTCAGCAGACCGGCAGCAGCAATAATCCCGTTTATCCCGGCAATGACCGGCCATGCAATCAGCCCAATCCCGCCCAGCACGCCGACCAGCGCCAGCCCACCGGCAACAAGGTTAAACAGGGTATGCGTCAGTTCGGGGTTTGCTTTCGCCCATGCGGCCACCTTGCCAAGCCAGTCTGTCGCGGAAACCGTCAGGTGGCGTAGTGCTGAATCTTCTTTTTCGAAAACCTCAATCTGCAGGTCTTCCCATGCTGACTGCAGGTTTTTCAGATCGCCGTCGAGGTTATCCGTTTGTATTTTCGCAATGCGCTCGGTCGTGCCTTTTGAGTCGCGGATTTGCTGGCGCTTGTTATCGAGCGAGCCATCACCGGCAGCGGCGACGAGTTTAATCGCGCCCTTCATGGCTTCTTCACCGAAAATCACTTTCAGATATTCGCCCTGCTCCGCCGTGCCGAGCTTGTTTTTCACAAAGGACTTATGAATATCTTTGAGGATTTTCTCGACCGGCAGCATGTTCCCTTTGCTGTCGCGGGTTTTCACGCCCAGCTCAGAAATTGCCTCTACGGCTTTACCCATAGGAGCCTGCAGACGGTTGAAAATGGCGCTTGCCCCCGTCCCGGCCATCGAGCCTTTAATCCCGTTATCTGCCAGAATACCGAGCATCGCGGTCGTGTCTTCAATGCTCGCACCTGCAGCCTCAGCGATTGGCGCGACATACTTCATCGCCTCGCCCAGCTCGACGAGGCCGGTGTTTGATGACGTAAAGCCTTTCGTCATCACGTCCGCGACGCGTTCAATTTCAGTGGTCGGCAGGTTAAATGCCGACTGCATGTTAGTGATAATGTCGGCGGCTTCGGCGATATCGACGTCTGCGGCAAGGCTCAGGTTTACGGTTGACCCGGTCGCGGCCAGCACGTCATCTGCTTTATAGCCTGAACGTGCGAGCGTGGTCTGCGTTCGCGCTACATCACCCGGTGAAAAGGCGGTTGTCGCACCGATATCACGCGCCTGTTGACGAATGGCCGCGAGCTTATCATCGCCCTTATCAAGCCCGAGGATCGCCTGCGTGCCTGACATCTGCTTATCAAAACCGATGCCCGGCGCAATAAAGCGTGACGCACCATAGAGCCCGGCTGTCGCCACCCCGACGCCCACCATCCCGGCATTACGCGCACCGGCGGCAAGCTGTTGCCCGGACTCATAGCGACTTTTTACGGCGCTGAGTCTGCTCTGTTGCTGACTGACGCGCGCCAGCGCCTCACGTTGCCGGTTTAGCTGCGTAGTGGTCTCACTGATGCTGGTTTTCAGGCGGCGCTCATCCGCTGACAGGGTGCGGGTATTTATCCCGGCCTGCGCGAGCTCGGTGCGCTGGCGCTGTACCGACTGCCTGAGGCTGTTGTATTTGAGCTGCAGGTCAGCGGCGGATTTTTTTGCCGCCTCCATCGCGCGCGCCTGCGCATTAGTGGGGTTTTCCGTGTTTTTAAACTGGACGGCCAGCGCAGCGGCCTCCTGTTTCGCTTTGTTAAGCGACTGACCGGTCACGGCAAGCTGTGCGCTCACTTTCCTGAATCCGTCAATTCGGGACGCCTGCGCATTCAGATCGCGCAGGCTGTTTTGAGAAGTGCGGATGTCGCCAGCAAGGGTCTTGCTGGCAGTCTGGATAGCTTTGAGCGGTCGGCTTGCCCGGTCTACTGCGTTCAGCAGTACCTCAATCCTGACGTTATTGCTCATGGTGGTTTCCGCTTCGCTGCAGCGCCTTGTCGCGCCATGTGATGAGCTCGGTCACACTCAGGGAATTCAGCTCTGATGGTGGCCAGTGAAATATCACCGCGATATCCGCCATCAGGTCATCGACCGACAGGTTATCGGAGAAGCTCAGCGAGCCGAAGATGGCGACAAAAAACCGACCACCTTACCGGCGAACAAAATCAGGTCTGATGCTTCCAGACGCATGACCTCGTGCTCGGTCAGTGCCGGGTAAGTCATGCGCGGCAGCACCTTAATCAGCGCATCGACGTCAGAGTTTGCCAGCGCGGCCAGACTCACACCGCGCAGGGTTCCGGCGTTGGGTTTGGTCAGCGTCACCTGTTCGATTTTTTGCTCACCGCGCATGACGGGGTTATCGAGGAGCACAATATTCGGGTTTTCGGTTCCGATGGTGGCGATTTCGTTGATGTTTTCCATGATGTTGCTCTCTTTGAAATTGAGTAAATGCCCGGCCAGCCTGGCTGACCGGTTAAGGGGTTACAGGCCAATTGCCCGGCGGTGCTCAGCGAGACGGTCGACGCCGTCGACTTTCATCACCATGTTGATGACGTCAATTTCGATGACCTCTTTTCCGTCAATCGTGAGCTGGTAGTAAGCGCACTCGGTCGACATCTTGGTCGTTCCGCTTTCACCCTGTTTGTTTTCGCCGCCGTCGTATTCCTTGTGACGGCCACGCATGACCACCTCAACGGCAGAAATTGCGCCGGTGTCATCGCGCTGGAATGAGCCGGTGAAACGCAGCGGTACGCTGTCAGCACCCGGTGACGCGTACTGTGCCCACAGCCCGACGTCAGGCAGACCGCCCAGCGTCCACTCAAGCGACAGAGCGTCGTCGTCGAGGCCGAGGTCGATTGACACCGAGCCCGGCATCCCGCCGCCACGGTATTTCTCAAGCTTTCGGGTCAGCTTTGGCAGGGTGACGGATTCAACGACGCCCATGTAGCTGAGACCGTCGTTAAACATATTCAGGTATTTGAGTTTGCGTGGTAACGCCATGCTCTGAGCTCCTTAGCTGTTGACCGAGTCTGACAGGTCTGCCAGATAGGTATCAGTGATGCGCTGGCGCAGGGTCAGGTTTTCCAGCGGCGGGACGGGGGTGTAGTCGTAGTCAATGTACAGTTTCCCGGCTTTCAGGGTTTCCACGCTGTTTGACTCCGGGTCGTACCAGCATGAGCCGTCAACGATATAGCCGTTATTTTTCAGCTCGCGGAATTTGGCATTGATACCGGCGACGATGTCGCGGATGAGCGTTGCGGAAACCGGCTTATCCATCGCCCACGCGTGCGCCTCCGCCATCGTGTCGGCCAGCACCTGCGCCGTGCGGGTGTAGTTTTCAAACACGAATAACGGATCGTCCGAACAGGTGCGGTTTCCCCAAAACTTAAAGCCGTCGTTGCGGATGAGCGTTGTCACACCGGCCTGATTCAGCAGGTTGGCGTCGGTGGCCTGCTCCTGCAAATCCCATGAGACCGAGGCACTGACGCCGGTAACGCCATTCACGCCGACGTTGGACAGGGTTTTGTGCCAGCCGGTTTCCTGGTCGATTCTGGCACGCAGGCCGAGCGCACGGGCGGTTGCCCATGCAATATCGGTTTCGTTTGCCGTGGTGTCCCATGCCAGAAAATCAGGGTGAATGACCATGAGCTCGCGCTGGCTGAAGTTCTCACGGTATTTGATGGCGTCGGAAATGGTCTTGCAGCCCCACGCGCTCACATAGCCGAACGCGCGCAGGCTCTGACAGGTTGACGCAAGTGCGGTCGCCACTTCCTGCGTATCCAGCCCCGGCACGCCGAGAATGCGCGGCTTAACGCCGGTGACGGTTTTCGCCGTTAACAGTGCTTTCAGACCGCTGTATTTGCCGTTCTCATCCGTCGTGCCGATGATGTTGGAAATGGTCTCTTTTTGTGCCGCTTCCGGGTTGGAAGGGTCTTCGATACCTTCGGGAACGCGCACCACCACAATGACCGGTTTACACTGGTCGGCGATGGCCTGCAGGGATTTTGCCAGCGTGCCTTTTTTACCGGCTTTACCGATAGCCGTTTGCACACTGGTAATCAGCACCGGCTCATTAAGGGGGAATGTCTTTGCGTCAGCATCGCTGGCCGTGCAGACCATGCCGATGATGGCCGTCGAGACAGTGGAAATGGTGCGCGTGCCATCGTTAATCTCGATGACCTCGACGCCGTGATGATAGTCGCCCATCTGTTTAACTCCGTGGTTAAGGGGTGCGACTATTTTCTGTTGTGTGCTCAGCGGGTGCGATGCAATGGCGTTGGTGGAGGGATGAGACAACAAACAAAAAGCCCTCCGGGTGGAGGGCTCAGGTCACGCGGCTAATTCAGGCCAGTGAATATCCGGGGCGGCGTCGGTCTCAGTTGCCTCAAGCGCTTCGATATAATCAAGCACGTCATTCAGTCTGGTAACTTCTTCTTCGGTTAAACTGCGCCCGTTCATTTGCTTGAGCTGGATAACGGAAACCGACTGCAGCGCCGACTCAATCAAATCCCGGCGCTTTTCCTCCGCCTCCGCGATAAGTTCGTCACGGGTGGGAGCCGGGCGCTCCTGCAGTACCGGATAACATTGCTTATTCGGGACAATGATTTTACCCTGAGACACACCTTCCATCAGGTTGCGGTAATCGTCATCCGACACGCGCACAAAAAAGCTCGGCCACGTTCCCGCCTTGCGATATTCGGCTTCCAGCTCATCACAATAAAAGCCGCCCGTACTGGCTCGATATACATAACCCATAATTAATATCCCTCCGCTACATACATCAGCGTAACCGTACCGCCACCGGCAATACGCAAGTTAAATCCCGTTCTGTCGACGTTATAAGGCTGCATTGCTGCACCTTGCCCTGATTCTTCATTTCGGGTAGGGATAACGACATTGCACACATTAGGAAACGCTGTCGGGAAGGTGACGCGCCCGCTGTTCGGGACGCCACCAACCACAGCAGCCACACGCATAGCCCCTGAACTTCCGCAGCGCCACCACATCTGGCCTCCTGTCAACCATGCTGTGTTAGGTGCGGCGTAGCTTCCTTTGAACTGATAACGTGCGTCACTTTCGGCAGGGGTGTAAGCCACTTTTGGTGGTGGATTATTTGGTGAATAAACTCTCACTCCAGGCGTATCGTATACTCCTGCACCTGCCTGAATCAGCCCAACGTTGCTGATGTTGCGCCCAGAGTGAATATCGTCTCCTGCTGCAAAATAGCCGGGGGCTGAAATGCTGCCATCAGGACCAATATTAAGTGAAGGACCACCTCCGGCACGCAGGTGCAGTACCGCATCATCTCCGGCATAGATAAGAGCCATTTCTGCATTATCTTTGAAAAACCACAAATGCTTATTCCCATAACCTCTGATGAAAATTGCATTCTGTCCAAGCTCTGTATTTCCGTTACATGCCCGAATAAAACCGGGTGCAGTGATAGTGGCATTATCCGCATCGTACTGAACTTCATGGAAATAACGCCAGCCAATATTCACCCCGTCATCTTCACGGATGGCATAGATAGAGGTTGAACTCGTATAACTTACAAACTGGATCAATGGGCGGTTATATTTCCCCCCTGATGATGGGTTGGTCGCTGCAATAACGTTAATATAATAATAATCTTGCTTCAGAAACTGCGGCGTATTCGTGCAATACCGCACATCCAAAAACAGCGATTCGCCGACCACAAAAGGATATGTCGCAAAATTAATCGGGTCATGGTTGCAGGAGGAAACAAAATTCCCTTTATACCCAACAGGTACTAAATCACCCCCAGCTTTATCGGCTACGTTTCTGTAAGCAGCGTCCCGCAGATTGTTTTTGAGGTTAATCACGTCATCACTGACCAGCTTCACGGCTTTTGGTGTTGCCGCGAGCGACTCAGACATGCTGTCGGTTGCGCTACTGAGCTGGACGATACCCTTTTGCGCCGTAGTTGCGTCCTGAGCCGTATATTTACCGTTAGCAAGGTCATACGCTGCCTTAACCGCTTTCGGCGTCGCTGCGACGCTCTCAGACGCGCTGTCGGTCGCGCTACTGAGCTGGACGATACCCTTTTGCACCGTGGTCGCGTCCTTAGCCGTATATTTCCCGTTAGCAAGGTCATACGCTGCCTTAACCGCTTTCGGCGTCGCGGCGAGCGTCTCAGACGCGCTGTCGGTCGCGCTACTGAGCTGGACGATACCCTTTTGCGCCGTGGTTGCGTCCTGAGCCGTGTATTTACCGTTAGCAAGGTCATATGCTGCCTTAACCGCTTTCGGCGTCGCTGCTAGCGTCTCAGACGTGCTGTCGGTCGCACTGCTTAGCTTAGTAAAACCTTTTTCTTCCAGCGTGGCATCAGGGTGACGTCGTGACTGCTCATGCTCCGCGAGCCTTTCGTCGACATAGTCCTGCGTTGCCATCACCGTTGAGGTGTCAATCGTCAGCTCTACTGACTCGATGTCGCTCACCATGATGACCATACGCACGGTCTGCGCGCGGCCTGACCCTTCCTCAAGTTTCGGTTTATAGCTTTCCGCCATGTTGCCGACGGCAATCAGCGTGCCGGTGTCGTCATAGAGCCCCATTTCGCGCATCCAGAAACCGCCGGTTTCAGGCGGAATGACCAGCTCCGCGATCACATAGTTTTGATGCTTATTGTCCTGGCTGACTTTGTTCAGCGTATGACGCCAGACCTCATTGACGAGCTTTGTCTGACCGGCATCAGGCACGGGCAATGTGCCGCCGCCGTCGCCGATGGTCATGGCCGTAAAATTCACTTTTTTCCCGTTCGGGGTGGTCGCTGCAGCGAGCTTAATCGCACCGGCTTTGGTGATGACCGTTTTATATTTTACTGTCATTGTGTTCTCACTTTTCCGGGTAAACCGTGATGATGTCACCGTCATACGTCAACGCGCCGGTGTAGAGATAGCCCGGCACATCCTGAATAATATTGAGGCCGATAAGATGGCGGCTGGCTGGCTTTGCATCCGCAATGAGTCGCTCCATCTCGTAATACATTTCCTCAGTGATGCCGGTCTCTAACACACCGATATCGAGTCGAAACGTGCCGGGCGGGTCGCTGGTTTCCCACCACTCGGACACGTTAATCAGATAGCCGAGCGGCTCCACCACGCGACGCACTGCCCCAATCGTCCCTTTGTGCGCATGGATAAACCACGCCGCGCGGATCACATCGCGCTTTGTGGCCTCCGGCCAGTTCTCGTCCCAGCGGTCAACGGAAAACGCCCACGCCAGCCACGGCAGCAGATTTGCCGGGCAGTCGTCAGGGCTCCAGAGGCGACGCAGTGGGACGGGGGTATTTTCAATGTCAGCGCAGGCGCGCGCCGCCGCCACCTCAAGCGCTGACGAGCCCACCGGCAGCAGGCGGGTATCATTCATCGTTGCCCCCGATAGTGACGCTGTAGTCGCTGCACCATGACGCCTGAGTCTCATCGAGCACGATGTCGGCCACCGGTTCGGTCAGCTCGACGCGCTGCACGCCCTCGACGTGGAGTGCGGCATAAATGGCCGATTTGCGGATATCACGCCCGAGCCGGTGCTGTGCGGTGATATACGCCTGCAGTTTTGCTTTTGCCGCACTGAGCACCGGCTCGCTCTCGGGACCGGGATACAGGTAAAGCGACGCGGTGATTTTATAGTCGACAATTTTTGCTGACTGCACGGTCACGCGGTCGGCTACCGGCCTGACATCCTCATCGTTCAACGCGTTGCGCACGATAGCGAGCAGCTCGTCAGAGGCCACGCCATTATTTTCACGCGACAGCACGGACACGGTCACACACGCTGGCGTGGGACTGATAACCGAAATATCCGCAACACGCCCGTCGGCGCTGCGGCCATGAAACTGATATGAGCCGGTTGACCCGGCGGTACTCAGTCCCTCAAAAGCCTGTTGAATGCGTAGACGGTAGTCGGTGTCCGACTCCATCAAGGCAGGTGTCGGCGGTAACGTCGTGTCGTCTGCAGGGGTGATGACAAGGCGCTCGACGTTGTAATTTCCGCCTAACTGGTCAAGGTCAGCACCGGAAGCGTAAGCCAGCATGACCGCACGCGCGGCCTCATTGACGCGCTGTCGCCAGATGACTTCCCGGTAGGCGTTTTCCTGCAGCAGCTTGACCAGCGGCTCAGACTCAAGCGTCAGCGTGCGCGCGATAGCGTCCTGCTGGTCTTCCGGGTAAAGCGAGACGAGCGTCGCCTTTCGCTCGCTCAGGATAGTTTCATAGTCCAGTTCTTCCACGACGTCAGGCGCGACGAGCTGGTTAAGGTCAACAATTGCCATAGCGTTTAACTCAGTGGAATGGTGAGGGAAAAAGGCTGGCCGCCAGTGGAGCGCGTGCCAGTGATGTCGACATACAGCCCGCCGTCGGTCTCTGAGCGTTCAAAGGTGATGGTCGTCAGGCTGACGCGAGGCTCCCACTTCTGGATCGCGGAATAACACGCGGCCATAATCTGCAGGCGCAGCGCCGGGGTCTGCGGCTGGTCAATCATCTGCGACAGAAGCGAGCCGTATTCACGACGCATGACGCGCGAGCCTACCGGCGTGACCAGAATGTCGCGCACGCTTTGCCGGATATGCTCGACCTCAGAGATACTGAGGCCGGTCTGGCTGTTCATACCGAGATAACGCACCGTCATTGTGTCCCCTTAGTCCAGCTTCCGCCGCTCTGAACGTTGCCGTGTGCGTGGTCATCCACCTGCACGCCGTTTGATTTCAGTGTCCCGCCGGTGTGCTCAATATTGCCGGTCATCATCCCGCCCTTTTTCACTTCGAGCGTTCCGGTCGTCAGCTTGTTGGTGCAAACCACCTCCGGCGTATCGAGTGTGATGCGGGTCGAGGCTTTCACCAGCACCACCGGTACGGTGGCCGTAATGGAATCCGATGCGGTGACGTCGGCGGTTTTTATGCCCGACACCGTGAGCGCACTGCTTTCTGGCTCGTACTCAATGACAGCGCCATCAGGAAAGGAAACATGAAGCGCATCAGGTGAGGCTGACGGCGCGGGATGGTCATCCGAGAAAATGCCGGGCAGCACAAACGCCGTATCGAGCTCGCCGCCGATCGCCAGTAAAAGCACCTGCTCGCCAACGGATGGAGCCCACCATACGCGCGAGCGACCGGCGCGGCAGGTTAGCCAGTTCAGCCAGGTGGTTTCCATGCCGCCGGTCTGGACACGACAAAGCCCCTCGCCGTGGTCGACGTCGGTCACGATGCCGGTGCGGATAAGGTTGCGGATCGCGCGTGCGATTTCCTGCAGAGAATTTAGATTATTCATGGGGAAAGGATGCCGCCGGGCGAGGCCAGCGGCAATTGAGGTTTGTTTTGTGAGATGTGTTACAACTGCATTCCTCATCTATGCTTTTGTTTTATCAACTATAAAGTAACAAAAGGACGGCTCAGATTATTAAGTGTTGATTCAGCAAAAATTCGAGGGTGACACCATTTCCTAAAACCCAAAACAGATGAAAACATCAGACATGCTGCCACACAAGCGCAAAACCAAACCAGTTCATTGAATTAACGATAAAAACACAGCAAAAGGCATATTGATCTTTATGTGGAAAGTTGTAACATCTAATGAATCAAATTATAAAACCCTCTGAAAATGAAAAGCTTAAACATACTATCATTAACACAAGCACATGATTCTTTAACGGCAGAATGTTTCCATTCTTTTTTAAATCATTATGGCATAAACATTAAACCAGCAGAACTAGCTGACCTGAGAAGCCTCGTAGATTCAATTTATCCTTTCTCCGGAAACTTGAAGGTATTCAATGAATTCTACGTCGGATATAAAATCCCACAAATTGGCAAAGAATTCGATTTGTTAAGATTCGGCAGAAGCAGTATCATCAATATAGAAATCAAGCGCATTAGCACACAAGAAAAAATAAGAAAGCAACTCATAAGAAATAAATACTACTTAAGCTTTACAGAAAAGACCGTACTTGCATTCTCTTATGAAGCTGATACACAGTCCCTATTTATGCTTAATGATAATAATGATATCGAAAAAACAAACATTGAATATGTCGCCTGGCTTTTGCTGTCACAGGATTTAGATAGCAACCAAGTTATTGACAATATGTTCAACCCTTCCGACTATTTGGTTTCACCATTTAATTCCACTAAAAAATTCCTATCAAATCAATATTTCTTAACACACCAACAAGAAGAAATTAAAGATCAAGTCTTAAACTCTTTAACCTCACCTCAACCTTTCAAGTTTGTTTCGGTTACTGGCGGAGCAGGAACTGGAAAAACATTATTAGTCTACGATATTGCAAAAAATGCGATTCAAAAACAATTAAAATCATTAATTATACATTGCGGAAATTTAAATGATGGCCAAAAAGAATTAAGAGCATCAGGCTGGGACATTATAAAAATAAAAGACCTGAACTCGTACAACTTATCTGATTATGCATTATTAATAATTGATGAGGTCCAGCGAATTTATCCATCTCAGTTAAATACGATAATCGACGTTATTACGGGTGGCACCGGCAGTTGCATCTTCTCGTATGACCAACTTCAAACTCTTGCTAAGACTGAGGAACTGAGAGACATAAACTCCAAAATATGCAGCCTAAACTTAATCAAATCATATAGACTATCA
Organism: Enterobacter cloacae complex sp. IR53041; assembly: GCF_049238285.1. NCBI lineage: Bacteria > Pseudomonadati > Pseudomonadota > Gammaproteobacteria > Enterobacterales > Enterobacteriaceae > Enterobacter > Enterobacter cloacae complex sp. IR53041. Next base: position 74,805 of record NZ_JBMKHB010000001.1, read on the forward strand.
GAAAAAATCAGAACCAATAAAGAAATAGCAAATTTTATCAGGATGTTATTTAATCGCACTCGTAATTTAGAATCAATGAACACATCAAACGTAGAGATTAACTATTTCAAATCACTACCAGATGCTATGCGTTTTTTAAAATCCCTCGATAATACAGAGTGGGAAACTTTAAGATTCACACCTTCACAATACGATAACGAACACCATGCGCAATATGCAGATTTTACAATGAAAACCTCTCACGAAGTGATAGGGCAAGAGTTTGACAATGTAGTGATTACAATTGACAGCTTCTTTTCTTATGATGCCAATGGTTTTTTAACATATCAAGGAAAAGCATATTACCACACTATGAAAATGCTTTTCCAGAATATCACAAGGGCCAGAAAGAGATTAAAGGTTGTAATCATTGACAATGTTGAACTATTAAATAGATGCATGGATATTTTGAAATAAAAAATATATGAGAAAGATTTCACGGCACTTAAAATAGCGCTACAGAACCAAGTGCCGAGAAATAAAAAAACCAGCCTACCAACCACATTATTTAAGCCCCTCACTTAAATAAAATAACACCACCTCCTCCAACTGTTCTTTTCCAGACTTATTTATACCTAATAACTGGCGAACTGGATATTGAACTTCGTGAACATGCGGACTAGGTCTATCTTTAAGACCATACTGATGGATCCGCGCTATGCGCTGCACCTTGCCGGTAAATTCCACCACCGCGCTGTTTTCACGGCCACTGGCTTTCATGTAACGGCTTGTGCGGAGCTTCTGGAACATCGCCCGCTTAATCCGCCCGGCCTTAGCCCTGAGAGGCTGACGCTTTCGCGCCTGATATGGTGAGCCGTCCGGGGCTTTTTGCTGTTTGATACGCTGCTGTTGCGACTTGCGCAGCTCCTTTGCTATCTCTCCGGCAAGCCGTCGGCGTGCAGCCGGTGACAGGGCAGCAATCAGACCATTGAGCCGGTCGTCAAAGGGCTTAAATTCACTCATCCCATTTGCTCACCAGTTCGCCGTTGATATAGAGCTCTTTAGGCCGTGTGACGGGCTCAGGCAGCGGCGGCTCGGGGGCATAGCTTACGTGCAGCGCGCCGTTTTCCTCTTTGATGAGGGTGCGCTCGGTGAGCTGCAGGCTGATACTGATATCGACGCTGTCCCCGTCGTTCAAATCCATCTGGAACCGGTAGCCCTTTTTGCGCCCGTCATCGAGCGTGCAGATATCCGGCTGGTTTTCCCTGAGCCATGCGGCCACCGGCACGAAAATCAGGTCAGGGTCGCCGACAAAGTCACACACGATCACATTCAGCGTGTAAATCTTCTCGTGCGACAGCGAGGCCGCGAGCCGCGCGTCGATATTCCCCTCATCGGCAAAGATACGCATCATTTCGGGGTTCGTTGATAACTGCGGGACGGCTTTAATCAGCGCTTCGCGCAGGCTGCGTGCTTTCTTCATCGAGTTTATCCTGACAGTCTTTGACGGTTTCAACCTGCAGCGCGCAGGCGGCGAGCGCGTGCTCAAGCCTGCGAATGTCGGCGCTCAGATCGCCATTAGTGGCCGGGTCGCTTCCCGGCATCGGGCAATAGCTCACTTTCGGGCAGGCGCTGTAAACAATGACCGGCGGAGGCGCAGGCGGCGCGGGTGTGCAGCCGACGCACAACATCAGGCAGCTCAGCGCTGTACCAGCGGCGTAGGGTTTCATTCTCATTTATCAGCCTCGTAATGGTTTCTTCACGCCGCACGGCCATTGCACCGGCGGCCAGCAGTTCGCCGCGTAGACTGACCTGCGCGGTTTCATTTCGCCTGGCAATTTCCTGCGAAACGGAAAGCTGATTTTTCAGCATTGCGATCGCGGTTTTTTGTTCCGTCGCGACCTTATTCGCCCGTTCAAACGAGCGCGTCAGGTTGCCGTTTTCATGACGCTGCCAGAGCACAACCGCAATAAGCGCGGCCAGTAAAAACAACATTACTTTCATTGAATCCCCCTCAGGCAGTAAGCACGCTCGCGCGCGCGGCGGTTTTCCAGCCCCTTGTTAATTTCGCCATTCACGTAAACCCAGCGGGTGAGCTGGTCGCACGCCTGCGGCCATTGCTGGCGCTTAATAAACGAGACCAGCGTCGACCGGCAGGCCGCGCCGGTTCCCACGTTGAATGAGAAGCTGACCAGCGCATCGTAAACGTGCGGCGGCATTTCCACCGGCACGCAGACCGCGAGACGTTTCTCGACGTTCAGCACATCCGCGACCAGATTTGCCGCCGCCTGCCGCTCGGTGATTTCCCCTTTCGGCACGACGCCTGCAGTGTGGCCGATGCCCGACGTCCACACTCCCGCGCTGCACTGGTAAGGCGTCAGGCGACAACCTTCGAGGTCGGCAATCAGCGCCAGCCCCTCGGGCAAGGTGTTAAGCAGACGAAAGTCAGGCATCAGCGCTGCCAGCGCCAGCACGGCGGCCACACTGCATTTTTTAACGATTGATTTCACGAATAGCCCCTTTATCGAGTCCGAGCGATGTCAGATAGAGGTACGTCTTGCGCTTAAACCAGTAGTTCGTCAGCGCGGTAAAAATGGCGCATCCGACGCCCACGTAAAGCGCCATCTTTTCGGGGGACATTGCCCCGACATACGCCAGCCCCACGGCCAGCCAGTAAGCGATAAACGTGGTGATTTTTTCCATACTCAGTCCCATAGATTCACCGTTTCGGTTCTGGCCGCGCTGTCGGTCTCGGGCAGCTCAACAGGCGTGCCGTGCGGCAGGATCACACCGAGCTCAGACAGGCCGGGATTTGCCTCTAAGACGGTTTCGACCACGCCCTCAGTGCGCCCGTAGTACCGGGCGCAAATCGCGTCGAGGGTGTCGCCCTGCAGCGCATACGCTTTCATCAGATTTGCCCCACAATACAGCGCGCTTTGTCCTGGATACGCGCCACAGACCAGCGCATGTCCCGCCACATTTCATCAATCGTGCTGTCGATGCTGTCGGCCTTTTTGTCCCCTTTGGCGGTCGCATCCACGCCGCGAAAACGCTCATAAAGCGTGGCCGTCGTCATCGAACACACGGCGTTGAAGTAGTGGAAAACGCGCACGCTTTCGCCGTCGAGCTTGTCGGTCGGGACATCCGCCAGCGTGGCGTAACCGGCATTGAGCTGACGCTCGCGCCACTCGACCAGCTCCGCGTTAGTCTCCGCGATGGCGGTCTTAATCGCCCGGCGCAGGCGAACGGGGGAAACGGTCTGCTCTAAGCGCATTTCTTCCCGCACACGCTTCGGGTCAACATCAGGAAAAAAAGGGGTGTTTTTGATTACCGGCTCGCTCACGCCCGGCGGCGGTATCACCACGCCCGGCACATCCTGCGGCTCTTTTTTTGGCTCAATAATCAGTGTCGTCATGACAACCTCGGGTAATGGGTGGGCGGTGGACGCCGGTCGCAGTCAGGGCAATAAATACCCGCATTGACCGGCGTGCCGCCCGGCTCGGGGAGCGCTCGTTTAACCTGCGGCTTTTGCCGCCTTTGGTGGACGCCCGCGCCGTGCCGCTGGTTTGGCGGCAGGTTTGCGCGTGCGCGGTTTGGTCGTTTTCGGTGCCGGTTCAGGCTTTGGCCTGAGCTGACGCTCTAACTGCTCGATGTCTTTTCGCACGCCGATAGTGCTTTCTAACTGGATCGCACGCTGCAGGTGCGCCAGCGCCTCGGGCAGTTGCTTCGCATCACGCAGCACGTAGCCGGTGATTTTGTGTAGCTTCGCGCGCACGATATCGGGCATATCCGCGCGCTCAGTCAGCGCGAGGGTGTCGAGCAGGTTTTCGAGCCCGACAGGCTGTTTAGCAGCAAGCAGGCGCTGCGCGGCCAGTGCCACCTCCTCGGCCAGCAGGTAAGGCGTCGGACGGCGACCGGTTGGCATGGTCAGGCCGTAGGTCATGGCATAACGGGCAATCTCAAGCGCCCCGGCGATATCGTCAGCATCGAGACGCCACAGCATGACAGTCATGACAATGTCATCCTGCGCCCCTTTGCCGTTTGTGAGGACGCCAGCCACCCACGGCAGATAGAACGGCAGCAGCTCGCGCTTTTTGTCTGCCTTGCGCTCGTTGGAACGGATTTGTTTTAGCGTGCGGTTGTCTGCGGCCAGCTTAACGAGCATCTGCTCATAGGCAGTTGCATTACGCAGCGGGACAGCAGCCCGCTGCGCAGTTTCAGAGGCCGAGACCCGCATCATGTGACGCGCTGCGGGACTCATCATGGCTTACTCTCCGCTTTCCGGTGCTGCAGGTGCGGTGAAGTCACCGAGCTTGATGTTTTCAATCAGGCAACCGGCGGCGTAAGCCTCGACCACATAGTCAACATTCATGGACTCGTAGTTTTCGACGCGGTCTTTCTTCGGGTTTTCGATGATGCTGCGACGATGCGCGTCATCCATGAAGTAGATAGACAGGTTGTCGAGACGCGTCACCATCAGGGCATTAGCCGGGAAATACGGCACGCGCACGGCAGGGAGGTTGCCAATTCGCTTCTGGCTGATGATGATGTCAGCCGCCAGCGACTCGGTGTTTTCCTGCTCTTTGTTGACGATAGGGAAATATTTATCCGCCATCAGCTTACGCCCGGTGATGACAACCAGCTCCGGGTCATCCTGATAAATCTCGTCAATCAGGTTTCCGGTGGCATCCATAACCAGCGCGTCGAGGTTCGCATAGTCGCCGTTTTTACCCACGCGGATCACATCGGAAATGACCTTGCCGCCCTCGTCGGTGAATCTGGACATCACGCGCGCGGGTGCTTCATTGCGGTACTTCTGCAGCCAGCCGGTCGCCACGTCCTGCAGCATCGGATTTTTTTTACGGTCGGACGTCTCCGCACGCTCGATACCGTTAAAACCGGCCATGATGAAATCGAGGGACTGACGCTTGATGATGGCGTCACGGATACGGGTCTGGAAGTCCTGGAATCGCGCCCACAGGTCGAGCTGTTTATAGCGGATATGGAAGTCAAAGTTAATCTGGTCGCACTCGTATTTGAATGACTCCAGCGCCGTGAAATCAGCTGTTTTACGCTCATCATCACCGGCGGTGTCGGCAGTGCTCGCAATCGTGCCGTTTACACCCACCCCGACTTTTTCGCCTTTCAGCTCGTCGACCGGGACGATGTTGATTTTGGTCAGAAACGCGGATGACATCTGCAGGGTCGTCATCAGGGTTTGCGTGACCGACGGCTCGACGGTGAATTTCTTCGCCACGTCATCGGTGGAAATACCGTTCAGCTCCGCGACGCGGGTCAGGTAGGCATTAAATTTGAAACGGGTATCTTTACGCATGGTTTTTCCTGTTCGGGTAAAAGAGTTCAGGCCGGGCAGCACGCCCGGCGCGTTATCAGCAGTTGGTCAGCAGCTCGTCGCCCGTACCGCCTTTTGAAAGCTCGCGGCGCGGCTGGCGCTGGCTTTCGGTGCTGTCGAGGGAGCTTTTCAGGGAGGTAAACGCCTGCGCGTTTTCATCGACTTTGCTTGTCACGTCCTGCTTAAGCTGCGCAAAAGCGGTCTCCAGCTCGGTGACGCGCTGGTCGGTGGCGTTGAGATTGGTTTGTACCTGCTCGGTAACGGTGGTCACTGCCTCATGCACATCGGCGAAACGGGCGTCATCGCTGGCCTGTTTGCGGCCAAAAATGGCTTTGACCTTGTCGGTCAGGCTGTTGAGCCTGGTGTCGGGAACGTCTTCAAACTCCAGCGCAGCCAGTGAGGCCACAGAGAAAACGTCGTCCGGCTGGTCTTTTTTACCGGCGAGCGGGTTCTGCGCGGCGCGGCTGCAGAATTCGAGGTATTCCGTGCCGAGGCTTGCCGGGTCATCGGTGACGGCCAGACCAACGAGGTAACATTTGCCGCTGTTGGCAAAGTTCGGGCGGATCTCCATGGAGGTGTAAACCTTCTGCCCGGCTTTGACCATGCTGACCAGTTCATCAAGCGGCTGGATTTTGCCGTACAGCGCTTTTTTGCCATCGAGCGCAGAGCCATCGCTGATAATCTCCGCCTTAAGCTCGGTCACATCGCCATAGCGTTTAAACGGACTGTCAGGCATCAGCCCCCGGATATGTTCGAGGTTAATGCGGCAGCCGTAGACGCGCGGGTCGAATGTGTCGGCCATATCCTGAATATCATCGCCGCTGATGACACGGCCATCGCAGGTGTCACCCTCGACGCCGATACGAAACCATTTAGAAACTTTCTTTGCCATTGTTCAGGTGTCCTGATGTTGGGTTTTCGGGTCGGGTTTAGTTTCCCGACTCAGACCCGTATCAGCCACCGCTTGTGCTCCTGTTAGATCTGATACAACAGACACTTAGCGCTAATAACACCCCATTTCCTTAGCCTTGCCACGTAACACCAAAAACGAGGCAAACATGACCATTTCAACTGACCTTTCTCTGTTAAATGACCCGCGACGACAGGCACGGCTGTTGTACTGGCAGGGGTTCGCCGTGCCGCAAATCTGCGACATGCTGCAGCTCAAGCGCCCGACCGTGCAGAGCTGGAAGCAACGTGATGGATGGGAAGAAACCGCGCCGATTAATCGTGTCGAATCGACGTTAGAGGCGCGACTTATCCAGCTCTATGCAAAGCCAGACCTGACGCCGCATGACTTCAAAGTCGCTGATTTTCTGTCGCGCCAGATGGAGCGACTCGCGCGCGTTAACCGCTACGGCCAGACCGGAAACGAGGTGGATTTAAACCCCAATATCGCCAGCCGTAACAAAGGGGATCGCAAAAAGCCGAAACGAAACTATTTCAGCGAGGAGGCCATAGAGAAACTGGAGGAGATTTTCTTCGACCAGTCGTTTGACTATCAGCTCCGCTGGCATAAAGCAGGGTTAGAGCACCGCATCCGCCACATCCTGAAATCGCGACAGATTGGCGCGACGTTCTACTTTGCGCGCGAGTCACTTCTGCGCGCGCTTAAGACCGGGCAAAACCAGATATTTTTGTCGGCCAGTAAAACGCAGGCTTACGTGTTCCGTAAGTACATCATCGCCTTTGCCCGTCTGGTTGACGTCGACCTGTCAGGCGACCCGATCGTCATCGGCAACAATGGCGCTGAGCTGATTTTTCTCGGGACCAATTCCAACACCGCGCAGAGCCACAACGGCGACCTGTACGTCGATGAAATTTTCTGGATCCCCAATTTTCAGAAGCTGCGCAAAGTCGCCTCGGGTATGGCCTCGCAGTCGCACCTGCGCACCACCTATTTTTCGACCCCGTCGACGCTGGCGCACGGCGCTTACCCGTTCTGGTCTGGCGAGCTGTTTAACCGTGGCCGTAGTAACCGCGACGAACGAGTCGACATCGATATCAGCCATCAGGCGCTCGCCGGTGGCGTGCTGTGCGGGGACGGCCAGTGGCGGCAGATTGTCACCATTGAGGACGCGCTCGCCGGTGGCTGCACCCTGTTTAACCTCGATCAGCTTAAGCAGGAAAACAGCGCGGATGACTTCCGTAACCTGTTTATGTGCGAATTCGTCGACGATAAAGCGTCGGTATTCCCGTTCGAGGAGTTGCAGCGCTGCATGGTCGATGCGATGGAAGAATGGGAGGACTTCGAGCCGTTCGCCGACCGTCCGTTTAACTGGCGACCGGTCTGGATTGGCTATGACCCTTCACACACCGGCGACAGCGCCGGATGCGCGGTACTGGCTCCGCCGCTGGTTGCCGGTGGCAAGTTCCGCATCCTTGAGCGTCACCAGTGGAAAGGCATGGACTTTGCCGCGCAGGCCGAGGCCATCCGGGCGCTGACCGAGAAATATACCGTCGACTATATCGGCATCGATGCGACCGGCATCGGCCAGGGGGTTTACCAGCTCGTGCGCTCATTCTTCCCGGCGTCGCGCGCCATCCGCTACACGCCGGAAATGAAAACCGCAATGGTGCTGAAAGCAAAAGACACCATCAGGCGCGGGTGTCTGGAATATGACGCCGGTGCGACCGACATCACGCAGTCATTTATGGCTATCCGCAAAACCATGACCAGCAGCGGCCGCAGCGCCACCTACGAAGCCAGCCGCAGCGAGGAAGCCAGCCACGCGGATATCGCGTGGGCGACCATGCACGCCCTGTTAAACGAGCCGCTTTCCGCCGGAAGCGGTATGCAATCAAGTTCAATTCTGGACATTAACTAAGATGAAAAAATGCCAAAATAAACAGCCAAAACAGACCAGCATGACCGCCAGCGCGCCGCAAAAAATGGAGGCATTCACCTTTGGCGAGCCGTCACCCGTTCTGGATCGCCGCGACATCCTCGACTATGTCGAGTGCATCAATAACGGCAAATGGTACGAGCCGCCGGTCAACTTCTCGGGGCTGGCAAAAAGCCTGCGCGCAGCCGTGCATCACAGCTCCCCGATTTACGTCAAGCGCAACATTCTGACCAGCACCTTTATCCCGCACCCGTTGCTATCCCGTCAGGACTTCAGCCGCCTTGTGCTTGATTATCTGGTCTTTGCAAACGGCTATCTCGAAAAGCGCCTGAGCGTGACCGGCCAGCTCTTTAAACTGGAAACCTCCCCGGCCAAATACACCCGCCGCGGTGTCGAGGATGGCGTTTACTGGTACGTGTCTGACTATACGCACCCGCACCAGTTCGCCCCCGGTTCGGTGTTTCATCTGCTTGAGCCCGATATCAATCAGGAACTTTACGGGATGCCGGAATACCTGAGCGCACTTAATTCCGCCTGGCTGAATGAATCCGCCACGCTGTTTCGTCGCAAGTATTACCAGAACGGCGCGCACGCGGGTTACATCATGTACGTGACCGACGCGGCGCAAAGCAGCACCGACGTTGAGGCGCTGCGCTCCGCGATGCGCGACTCGAAAGGGCTTGGGAATTTTAAAAACCTGTTTTTCTACGCCCCTAACGGGAAACCGGATGGCATTAAGATCGTGCCGTTGAGTGAAGTCTCCACGAAAGATGATTTTTTTAACATCAAGAAGGTGAGCGCCGCTGACCTGCTCGACGCGCACCGCGTGCCGTTCCAGCTCATGGGCGGCAAGCCTGAAAATATCGGCTCAATGGGCGATATCGAGAAGGTGGCGCGGGTGTTTGTGCGCAACGAGCTGACGCCGCTGCAGGAGCGTTTCAAAGAGATTAACGATTGGTTAGGAATGGAGGTGATCCGCTTTAAGGATTACAGCATAGAGACCGACTAAACCCGCCCAAAATGCCGCCTCCGGGCGGCACTTACACAGAGCGCACCATACGCCTCACACGCCCCGTAATCCCTTGCTCACCTCGTCACCCAACCGAAAGCACAGCGCGTTACCACGACGCGCACAGACGCGCAAAATAAACGCTGTCAGCACGTCTGGCGCGCAGTGCTATCCCCGCCTCGCCTGCACACTTAATGAGTCGGTTTTAATGCAGTTGCATGTATCGCCAAAAGCATATCAATAATGGCAAATGTTGAGATCAGATCACACTTTTCTTGGATGCAAATTCATGCACCCTTGCATGCAAACATTCAAAGTTGTAAAAAACACATAAATAAGAAAACTCACTGCCACACCATTTTCACTCTGGATATAAAACAAAAGGAAATAAAAATGACTGTTCGCCTTAAATCAGTATCCATCAACAATTTTAGATCCTGCAAATCAACAACAGCTATCCTAAGACCTTTTACTGCACTAGTTGGATATAATAACGCAGGTAAATCAAATATTATTCTAGCAATTAAATGGCTCTTGGATGGCGCTACCATTTCTGAGGATGATATGTATGACCCTCAACAACCTGTATCAGTTACGGGGGTCATCGAAGGTATAACAGAAGATACATTGACTCTACTATCTGAAGAAAATCAACAGAAGATCGCCCCCTTTATAATCCATGAAACTTTAACATTCTCAAGAACGCAAGAATTTGATGCAGATAAAGGAAAAATAAAGAAAACGCTTGATGTATTTGATGGTGCAAATTGGAAGAAAAACCCTGGAGGTATTGATGGTGCAATATCCAATATATTCCCTGAACCAATACACATACCTGCAATGTCTGATGCCGTTGAAGATGCAACAAAATACAAAACCTCAACCACCATAGGAAAAATATTATTAGCAATAGTTTCAGGAATAAAGAAAGAGCATGAGAAGAAGTTCTCTCAAAACATTTCGGAAATAGGTAAGTATCTCTCCCACGATGGAGAAAGCCGCTTAGATGGATTAAACAAGATTGACACAGGAGTTAATGAAAAGGTAAATCAGTTTTTCCCAGATGTAAGTGTAAAAATTCATTTCCCCACCCCTACTCTTGATGACATATTCAAATCTGGCACTTTGAAAGTTTTTGAATCACGTGAAGATAGTTCTGTGATGCGTGACATAAGCCGTTTCGGACATGGAACCCAGCGCTCTATTCAAATGGCTCTAATCCAATATCTGGCAGAGATTAAAAAAAACAGCGAGGATACTAAAAAATCAAACACATTAATATTTATCGATGAACCAGAGCTATACTTACATCCGTCAGCTATTAATTCGGTCAGAGAGTCGCTGATTACATTAAGCGAAAATGGCTATCAAGTTATCATATCAACACATTCCGCAAGTATGCTCTCTGCAAAGCATGCATCGAATGCAATACAAGTATACAAAGACTCTAATGGTACAATTGCGAGAAAAACTATCTCTGAAAAAATTGAAGAGCTATACAAAGAGTCATCACCACAATTACACTCAGCGTTCAGTTTATCTAACTCATCATATTTCTTATTTTCAGAGGAAGTGTTATTGGTTGAAGGAAAAACTGAAACCAATGTCTTATATGCATTATACAAAAAAATCAAAGGCACCGAACTAAATCCAACTAAAACATGTATTGTTGCAGTTGATGGAAAAGGAAGCCTTTTAAAAATGGCAAATGTTATCAATTCAATTGGCATTAAAACAAGAATCTTAGCTGATTGTGATTTTCTGTCTATTCTCTTGACGACCACACACACAGAGTCTCTTAAATCCGAGTGTGATGATCTGCTTACTGCCATTGATCAGTCGATAAACAATGGTTCTTTAACACTAAATACTCCTATAACGTCAATTGACTCACTTAAGGGAAGCTCGAGCAAAGACTTTATCAAACTATGCAATCACGATGATATCCTCCAACACATCCACAATATCCATCAGAAATTAAAGAATGAGGGAGTTTACATTTGGAGGTTAGGTGATATCGAGCAAGTATATGGATTTGGCAAAAAACAAACAGAGTGGGATAGTCTTTTAGAGTGCTTAAGTGATGATAGCCAAGATGTAAGAAACACGATCAAAAACTATCATGAAATGGAAGATTTCATAAAATGGATTTAAGATAACATCCTCATATCCCGACAAAAATCTTTTTTTGTCGGGATAAATCTAATCATGGACTGAAAATTCAAGTTAACAATCATTAACTGGATAGGCTAATTTTAGCTCTTCATATATCACAACTGCTCCTCGAGACAATGCTTCAAGTTCCCATCGTTTTGGCTTGATGCCATGTTGTGCAAGGTCAACGCGAATGCGAGTTATTAGCATGCGTTCATATCTTGTGAGCCTGCCTGACGGTGCAATTGCCTGCGATTTTAGCGGTTCTCTATCTCTTTGTTGTCGATTCTGTAGCTCAACATCATATTTTAATGCTCTTCTGAGCACGGTCACGACTTCGGGGTCATCCCATGCAATAACCCCGCTCTCAATCAGATTTAACACCGCTGCGGCTTGCTCAGACGGTGTGGGGGTCATAACTGGATTGCCACCGCCAGTGAGCTTTCCACAGTTATTGACAGGACTCCGAGGCGCGGCAGAGCCGCTTTTTAAGGTCAAAGGCTCAACGGCCAAAACCTTTGGAACGATTCGCCATTCGGCTGTACGGGTTACATGTATACGGTGAGCCCCGAGGTGAGGGGCATAAATACCGACCACCCTCTCAATATCTTCCTCGTACCCGTTAACCTCATCCGTCACCTGACGGGCAACCCTTACGGCCTGAGCATCACGCGGCATGTTTGCCCCACCCTGCGCGATGATGTACCGCTCAAAATCACCCTCATCTGCAGCGGCTCGCGCAGCCTCGACCCTGTCGTCAAACTCGCTGGCGATACTTACGCCACGCGGCAGCTTGCGCAGTTCGCGGTAAGCACCCATTGTCGGGAGACCAATCGGTTTAAACTGCGGTATACGCCATGTCGACGCCCATGCGTTGACGGCTGCGGCCGTATCTTTCAGGGGCTTGCCGGTGTCGTGGTCGAGCTGGCCGTCGAGCGCGTAGCCGTCGATATTTTTGGCAATGTATTTAGCGATATAACCCGCTGCGCCGCCCTGATTAAGATGACGTGACTCAAAGCGCTGTTTTGCCGCTCCCTTCTCGTGTCCGTCCTCTTTGAGGGCATAACGACGCATAATTTCGTTAATGGCTTTACGCTGACCGGGTTTGCAAAACAGCATCATGTGCCAGTGAGGCGTACCGTCGTGGTGCGGTTCGACAACGCGCATCCCGTACACCTCTAAATCGTTATCTTTGAACGCGGTACGCATCAAGCTCCAGATTCGGCAGAGATAGCGCTGGCCGTCTTTGGGTGTGAATGCGTTTTCGTTCCAGCCGTGATTGAGCTGCACCGTTTTGCTTTCGCCTTTGCCAACCTGTCGGGTCGGATGATATTTCGAGGGTGTGGTCAGGGTGATAAACATACCCACGTCACCAGCGCTGGCCGCGTAGCGCTCAATCCCGGCGATGGTGTTCATCAGCTCCATGCGGCGTATCTCAGGATTTGAAATACTCCCCATGACCTTGCTGATCAGGTCGATACGCTCGCCGGTGACTTTGTTTTCGAGCTCGCAGGATTTCAGATATTCGAGATTAGCCAGGCGGCGCGAGTGAACATCGCGGATCGCCATTTTGCTGGCGTAGGGTGAACGGTCTTTGTTGACCTCACCGGCAGCAATAAGCAGCGCCTCGCGCCAGCGCATACGCTGCGCCTTGAGCTGGTTAACCCACCACTCGTCTTTTATCAGTCGTGAAATAGCGGAAAATGCCATGCGGATCGTCATCTGACCCTTACGGTATTTTTTCCAGTACATCGGGGTGAGGTTGAAAGCGCGCGCGACCGCGGCAACTTTCCCGTATAAATGCGCCTGCGCCTCATCAGTGAAAAGGGTTTCTTTTCCGCCGTGAGCGTGCGCCCATGCGTCACTTAACTCTTCATACCGGCTCCAGAGCTGAGAGGCTATTCTGGCGGCAAATTTCCTGAGCTCTTTGTCGTTCATATCCGGCAGGCGCGCATATTCATCCCGCGCAGACAGAAAACCAATCGAGGCGGACTCATTCATCCCGCACAGCTCATTAACACGCTCAAGACGTGGCAGCAGCTTGCGTTCAAACGTGTTTTTAAGGAAATACAGCCCACCTAAAGGGCTCTTTTTACGACGGATGAAGTTATAACGCGATGTAAACAGCGTTTGCAGGAAAAACGGCAGACGGTCAATCCGGTTTAAAACACCTTGCACCTGACGGAGTTCGGCACGTGTAAGGGGTCTGTCGCGGCCAATGGCCTCTTTGGTGACGTTATTCCAGGTATAAGCACCAACGAATGAATCACTGGTGCCCTTCAAAAATGGTGGTGGTGGCGTGGGGGCAACACGCCCCCGAGGTTCGTTGGACATATTATTTAAAAGCGTCCAGACATTGCTTCCCCATGCGTTCAATCCGAGCTTCCAGAGCTGAGAAGCCAGTAAGATCGCTGGTAAAAAGATCATGCAATACCAAGCCTGAGATAAGCTTAGGGATAGTTGGGTAGTAACCCACAACGTCCAGCCATTCCTTACCTTCATTCTTCCCGGATGTAGAGGTCTTTTTTTCCTGCAAAATGAATTGATAGCGGTCACTGGTGATGACGTATTGGTTATTAATCTCGATGTGTATACTCATTTTTTGCTTCCTGTTAACAGTGGTTAGCCAGCTCTACCGAAAATTGAGTTGTGTAACTTTTCCGACTCCTGACCTAATAACTCGATAATCTCGGTGCGATTAAGTTCTGACTTACTGATGTGCGCGATAAGCCCGTCAAACTGAGAAGAGAAACGGGTCGCCGCGTCGCGCTGTGCCTCGCTTACTGCCTGCGCCAGAAGTGCCGAATACATCCCCCGCTGCGCTATATTTTGCTTTTGCATTTGCCTATCTCCTGACAAAAGGAGTCCCCACGCTGTAAGGCGCGTAATAAATCGAATCCAGATTAATTAATGTAAATACTGCTCAGGTTTTACCGAGGTTAAAATGGTTGGTGCGTACTCAAAAAGGCTAAACAGCTCTCGCAGCGCGCGGAAAAGTTTGTCGCGCCAATAACAGCCCTCTTCATTCAAACGCCAGTGCGGCATCATAAATTCCTGCTCTGTCAGTCCCGCATGAAGAAACAGTGATCGCCTTTGGCTAACGGTCAGGCGGCTGATGAAAGTTGCTTTCGACACGCCAAGTTGGCGGCGCCGGGCGAATGCATTTCTCAATTCATCAAGCGCGCAAACAAGACGCTCACGATCGGCTTCGGTCATTTCCTCTAAGCGCATGACAGAGTGACGCTGTTTTAATTGAGCGTGGAAACAAACCGTAAGACGCTCCCGCTCCATCATCTGATTGTAAAAATCGCAAGTGTCCTGCCAGCGAGGCTGAGCCAGATACTTGCAGACCAGACCGCGAAGCGCTGTTGGTTGTTTCTGGATCACGTCCAGTGTCATTACCGTCATAACCACAGTCCTCTCTTTTTGACCAGACGGCGAACCTTCTCGATAACGCCCGGCTTACGGGTTCGGATGATTATGCCCTTGCGGCCGCGACCGTGAGTGATGGTGAAGTTGATCGGATTAGGGCTTTCTCTTCGAAGCAACTGTGCAATACAGCGAGGCTCTTTCATAAATTCTCCTTAGGGAGTCGGGTTTTAACCATGCCCGACACATGGCCTTGTGATAGGATCGAATCGCCAAAAACAAGCCAATCACATGAGGTATTTCATGACTAATCAACAAAATGATGAATTAATTGCCACTCTAAAATCAGCCATTGCATTGGTTAATTCTTCCTCTGATGCGATCTCTAATCGTGAGAAGGCTGAGGAAATCAACAAACTGTCAATCCAGTTGAGAGAGGCAGTTCAATCTAAAATGCCTGTCACGCATAAAAGCTTTTTAGATATCAACTAAGCTCAAATACTGGTGGGGTTTGCCATAACCCCACGTTCTTTTGCTAAAAATTCTAGATACAGACCTGCAATCTCCTCATAGGCAACATCAAGTTCAAAAACTTCTCCCGACGTAAGATGCACCTCAACTTTGTCGGCTGTTTCAGTGCGCTCACGGATAGCGGCCACGCTTTTTAAGTCGATCAGCACCCGCATACCATTAGTGATATGACGAATGCAGCCATGTTTTATTGGTTTTGACATGCAATTTCTCGATTGAATTTGAATGAAATAGGTGAATCTAATTACCGTGAAGGTTGCCCTAAGCCGAGCCACATCAACCAACCATCGCGAATCTCTTTAGGGCGGCTGTCATAAGCCATCTTCATTCCTTTGTTCCATGCTGGCAGGTAGACCCAATATTCCCCTGCGCGCCCACTCGTTGACTGTGGATCAGTCATCTCGACTACAGGCAGCTTGCCCTTTTCAATCATGCCTTTAACCGCTGCAGGTGTTTTACCAATAAGGCGCGCGAATTCCTGGTATGGAACGGCGTCGCTCACACTATCAATGACCCTATTCATTTGTGAGTATTCCTCGTTAGTGTTTTAATTGCTCCTAATGGCTATTAATTGCCATATTGGAGCCATTGGTTTGCGATAACGAATAGAAGATTACTCCGTTATCGTTTTTCTATCAATAGTGGAGTGTTAATTACGATGATACCCGTAAATGAAAAGCTAGCGATCATGCGTGAGTCAGAACGTATGAATAGGAAAGAATTCAGTGACTTAACAGGCGTCCCATACAGCTCTCTTTCGAGTTACGAGAAGGGTGTAAAAGATATGGGCATACAGGCGGTGATGAAGATTTTGAATCATCCTCAGTTCAAAAAATACACTATGTGGTTCATGACAGAGACGATATCACCTGAAGCTGGGCAGATTGCACCGGCTCTCGCGCACTTTGGGCAGCAGACAACAACGTCATCCCACTCAGACCAGAAAACTGGCTAACAATTTATGGCGCTTATTTGTGCAGTAAATGCACAGTGAGTTTTTGCTATTTAAATCAGGAAATTGAAGTACGCAGTAACATCATCGGGAGGCTTTATGTCTGTTAAAAAGCTCGATGATGGTCGATATGAAGTGGACATTAGACCGACCGGGCGTAACGGAAAACGCATCCGTCGGAAGTTCGACAAGAAAAGCGAGGCGATGGCTTTTGAAAAGCATACTCAATATAACCATCACTCAAAGGAATGGCTTTCAAAACCAACGGACAAACGCCAATTGTCGGAACTGAAAGAGTTATGGTGGAAGCTGAAAGGTAAACATGAGGAGCACGGTCAATCGTATCTCAGGAAAATTGAGCGTTTCGAAACGATGACCGGAAACCCGTGCGCTTTCCAGATCACCAAGAGCCTGATAACGCAATATTGTGCTCAACGTCGGGGTGAAGGTATTAAGCCAACTACCATCAACCGCGACCTGATCACGCTAGGTGGGATGTTCACAACCCTGATTGAGTCAGAACTGTATAACGGTGAGCATCCATTCAGGGGATTCAAAAAACTGAAAGAGCAGACAGCCGAAACGGGCTATCTCACTCTTGAGGAAATTGACGCCTTACTTGCTGCGCTCTCAGGTGATAATCGTAAAATTGCGGTTTTGTGTTTGAGTACCGGAGCAAGATGGGGAGAAGCTGCGCGATTGAAGGCGGAGAATGTGATTCATAACCGGGTGTCTTTCGTTAAGACGAAAACCAACACACCGCGCACGGTCCCGATCTCTGATGACGTTGCGGCTTACGTAGTCGGCAAAACGAGAGGTTTTCTGTTTCCTGAGGCCAGTTATGCTGACTTCAGGCGAACCCTCAAAGAGGTTAAGCCCGATTTACCGGCCGGACAAGCAACACATGCGCTACGACACTCTTTCGCGACGCACTTTATGATTAACGGGGGCAACATCATCACACTGCAGAGGATCTTAGGTCATACGAAAATTGCGCAGACAATGGTCTATGCGCACTTCGCTCCTCAGTACCTGCAGGACGCGATTTCGCTTAACCCGTTGAAGGGTGCTAATGGTGGTCAGAGTGTCCACAATGTGTCCACACCCTAGCCGCTTTTTATGGCTTTTGACTGCTAGTAGTAAAACGTGAAACCTTGTCTGGCGCGGCTTTCCAGTTACGCCAGACATTAAAAAGGCTCCCGCAGGAGCCTTTCAAACCATCAATGCAGCGACGCCAACCTCGCCGCAAACCCGACAAACAGCAGCCCTATCAGCCCGTTCCCCAGCTTTGCCAGTTTCTTTTTCGTTTTGAGATAACGCGTGACAAACGCACCGGAGAAGATCAGGAAGCTCATGTACATGAAGCTTATCAACTCAAGCGTCGTCGCGAGGATAAGGAAAGAGGTACCGGTGTTCTGCGCATTCACGTCGATGAATTGAACAAAGAACGATACGTAGAACAGAATCGCTTTTGGATTCGTCAGGCTCAGCACCAGCGAACGTTTCATGATCGTGCTGGCAGGCTCTGTGCCGCTTTCCTGAGCGTGATTCTGGCGGGTAATGACCGACCAGAGCATTTTGCCGCCCAGCCACAGCAGGTAGAAGGCGCCGAGATAACGCACGATATTAAACAGTACCGGCGTGGTCTGGATTAATGCCGCGACGCCCGCCCAGGCAAGAAACATCAGCACCGCATCGCCGATAAATACACCCGTGGCGGCCAGGTACCCTTTTTTAACGCCGTGTCCAATTCCCGTTTTAAGCACAAACAGGGTATTTGGCCCCGGTACCAGCACGATAAAAAACGCGCCAACAACATACGTCCAGAAATTCAGTACGCCAAACTCCGCAAACACTTCTTCTCCCTCCTTTTGCTCAACACAACAGGAATAGCGCTGCAACCACGCTACTCCTAAAAATCAGACCTTATAAAATCAGCGGGCACCATTACGGTGCCCTCATGGTACTCAGATATCCTGGACGGCGAACAGCAACGCGTTGCGGTGCCGGGTCATTCCACATTTTCTGATGGCGTGAATACGCATATTGCGGCGGGATTGTGCTTCCAGCCAACGAGCCTTGCGACGACTCACCTGTCGCAACATGCGCCAGCGCCCTACTTCTGTTCTACTGCGCTTCATGTCTACAACTCTTTCTCAAACAGAGACGCCATTATAAACCCAACCCGGCTGCAAACCAGCGCTTTTACCTGGCGTTTTTATTTGCCAGATGAATCCTGATGCGTACACTCATAACAATACGCTTTCAAAAGGATTTTTTTACCTATGACAACCTTCTACACCGTGGTGAGTTGGCTGGTCATTTTGGGATACTGGCTGTTAATCGCGGGTGTGACGTTACGCATCCTGATGAAGCGCAGAGCCGTACCCTCTGCCATGGCCTGGCTTCTGATCATCTATATCCTGCCGCTGGTGGGAATTATCGCCTATCTCTCTTTCGGTGAGCTTCATCTCGGTAAACGCCGCGCCGAGCGGGCCCGCGCCATGTGGCCCTCCACCGCGAAGTGGCTGAACGACCTTAAAGCCTGCAAGCATATCTTTGCCGAGGAGAACAGCAGCGTCGCCTCGTCACTGTTTAAGCTGTGCGAGCGCCGTCAGGGGATTGGCGGCGTTAAGGGTAATCAGCTCCAGCTGCTGACCTCGTCCGACGACGTTATGCAGGCGTTAATCCGCGATATCCAGCTGGCGCGTCATAATATCGAGATGGTTTTCTATATCTGGCAGCCCGGCGGGATGGCTGACCAGGTCGCGGAATCTCTGATGGCCGCGGCGCGACGCGGCATTCACTGCCGTCTGATGCTTGACTCTGCGGGCAGCGTGGCATTTTTCCGCAGTCCCTGGGCAGGGATGATGCGCAATGCCGGTATCGAAGTGGTCGAGGCGCTGAAGGTTAACCTCCTGCGCGTGTTTCTGCGCCGGATGGACCTTCGTCAGCACCGTAAAATGATCATGATCGATAACTATATTGCCTACACCGGCAGCATGAACATGGTTGACCCGCGCTTTTTTAAACAGGACTCGGGCGTGGGTCAGTGGGTGGATTTGATGGCGCGCATGGAGGGGCCGATTGCCACCTCGATGGGCATCGTCTACTCCTGCGACTGGGAGATAGAGACCGGCAAACGCATCCTGCCGCCACCGCCGGACGGCAATATTATGCCGTTTGAAGAGGCCAGCGGTCACACTATTCATACCATTGCTTCCGGCCCGGGCTTCCCGGAGGATTTGATTCATCAGGCGCTGCTGACGGCGACCTACTCGGCGCGTGAATATCTGATCATGACGACGCCCTACTTTGTTCCCAGCGATGACCTCCTGCACGCGATCTGTACCGCGGCGCAGCGCGGCGTGGATGTGAGCATTATTTTGCCGCGCAAAAATGACTCCCTTCTGGTGGGCTGGGCCAGCCGGGCATTCTTTAGCGAACTGCTGGCTGCAGGGGTGAAGATCTACCAGTTCGAAGGTGGACTGCTCCACACCAAGAGCGTGCTTGTCGACGGCGAGTTAAGCCTGGTGGGAACGGTGAACCTGGATATGCGCAGCCTGTGGCTCAACTTTGAAATCACGCTGGTTATTGATGATGCCGGCTTTGGCGGCGATCTTGCGGCGGTGCAGGATGATTATATCTCCCGCTCCCGCCTGCTGGATGCCAGACTGTGGGTAAAACGTCCGCTGTGGCAGAGAATTGCCGAACGACTGTTTTACTTCTTTAGTCCGTTGCTGTAAAACGTGCCCAACGATGTTAAACAGGTAGTCATCATGGAAATGGATCTGAACAATCGCCTGACCGAAGACGAAACGCTCGAGCAGGCCTATGACATTTTTCTCGAACTGGCGGTTGATAACCTCGATCCCGCAGACGTGATCCTCTTTAATCTGCAGTTCGAAGAGCGCGGCGGTGCCGAACTGTTCGACCCTTCAGAAGACTGGGCTGAGCATGTGGATTTCGACCTGAACCCTGACTTCTTCGCCGAAGTGGTGATCGGGCTGGCCGATGAAGACGGTGGCGAAATTAATGATATCTTCGCTCGCGTCCTGCTCTGCCGTGAGAAAGACCACAAGCTGTGCCATATTCTCTGGCGCGAATAATAAAAAAGGCTGCGATTGCAGCCTTTTTTATTTACTCCGGCAACGGATTTCCGCAGCGGTGACAAAAACGCGCGTTGAGTTCATGTTCCCCCTGATGACATCGCGGACATTTGCGCTGCTGCTTGCGGCTCTGAAATGCGCTGCTCATGTGCGTGGTAATCAGCCCGGTCGGAATGGCAATGACCGAATAGCCAATCAAAATCAGCACTGAGGCCACAATTCGCCCCAGCGGCGTATGGGGCGTGATATCCCCGTACCCCACGGTCGTTACGGTCACGATCGCCCAGTAGACGGACGCATTGAGCGTCGTAAAGCCATATTTCGGCCCCTCAATCAGATACATCAGTGCGCCAAAAACAATCATGACAATCGCAATAAACGAATAGAACAGAATAAGCTGATGACGGGCGCTGACGATTGCGCTCCAGAATATGCGCAGTGAGGGCATAAAGCGCAGTAATTTCAGAATACGTAATACGCGAATAACGCGCATCGCTCGCCAGGCAAAGACATAGCTCAGGCTGATTTCCGGCCACAGCCACATGACGTAGAGCGGCAGAATGGTGGCTAAATCGATAAATCCCCAGAAGCTGAAAACATATCGGGCCGGGTTAGGCCAGGCAATCACTCGGAGGAGATATTCAGCGGTAAACACCAGGGTAATCGCCAGCTCAAGCCAGACAAAGACATGCCATTCGTCAAACGTCAGGTGGTATTGCGTCCCGGCACCCGATTCAATAAAGATGATAACCACGCTGAGGAGCGCAAATAAACCACAAAGACCCTCGAAGCGCCGTCCGGATACCGTTTCAGGATCGAATAAAACATGATAAAGCCGCCGACGGGCTGACGTGAATAAACGCGACACAGTGACCTCGCAAAAAATAAGGGCTGACATCATGTCAGCCCTTGCGATTATAACGGGTCTACTTTCAGGCAGGAAACCGCATGTCGGAAACTGCCTTCCAGAACCGGCCGTGTTTTCGCACATTCCGGCCCGGCCATAGGGCAGCGCGTGCGGAAGACGCAGCCCGACGGCGGGTTAATCGGTGAAGGCAATTCCCCTTCCAGAAGCTGGATGGTCTTATTCTTTTCCAGATCGGGATCGGGGATCGGCACTGCCGACATCAGCGCTTTGGTGTAAGGGTGCAGTGGATTGTGGTACACCTCGTCATAGGTGCCCAGCTCCACGGCGTGCCCCAGATACATTACCAGCACGCGGTCAGAGATGTGTTTCACCACGGCCAGGTCATGCGCGATGAAGATCAGCGACAGCCCCATTTCGCGCTGCAGCTTCTGCAGCAGGTTAACCACCTGCGCCTGAATAGAGACGTCGAGCGCGGAAACCGGCTCATCACAGATAATCAGCTTCGGTTCGAGGATCAGGGCGCGCGCAATACCAATACGCTGACACTGACCGCCGGAGAACTCGTGAGGATAGCGGTTGATGAGGTTAGGCAACAGCCCAACTTTCAGCATCATCGCCTTAACGCGATCGCGCACTTCCTGGCGAGACATCTTCGGATGATAGGTCCGCAGCGGCTCGGCAATAATCTCACCGATGGTCATACGCGGGTTTAATGACGCCAGCGGATCCTGGAAAATCATCTGGATATCGCTGCGCACGTCGCGCCACTCGTCGGGCTTCATGCCCAGCAGATCTTTACCCAGCCAGGCCACTTTGCCGTCGGTGGCTTTTACCAGACCGATAATGGCGCGCGCAAAGGTCGATTTACCGCAGCCGGACTCGCCCACCACGCCCAGGGTTTCCCCTTCGTACAGGCGCAGCGTGACGCCGTCCACCGCTTTCAGGGTCTTCGACGGCTGCCAAAACCACTGTTTGCCGTCCTTGATGTCGAAATGCACTTTAAGGTCAGCAATTTCGAGCAGGACATTGCGTTTTTCATCTAATGCGTTCATACCAGCTCCTCCTGCGGCTTAAAGCAGGCGCGCAGACGGCCTGGTGCAAACTCTTCCAGCGGCGGTGCGCTATTGCAGATTTCCATCGCGTGCGGACAGCGCGGCTGGAACGGACAGCCTTTCGGCAGGCGCAGCAGGTTTGGCGGGTTGCCCGGAATAGTAAGCAGGGATTCCCCTTCCGCATCGAGACGCGGCACCGCGTTCAGCAGGCCAATCGAGTAAGGATGGGCTGGCTGATAGAACACGTCACGCGCTTTGCCGTATTCCATGGTACGACCGGCATACATCACCAGCACTTTGTCACAGATGCCCGCCACCACGCCCAGGTCGTGGGTGATCATGATAATCGCCGTGTTGAACTCACGCTTCAGCTCGTTCAGGAGGGTCATGATTTGCGCCTGAACGGTAACGTCCAGCGCGGTGGTCGGTTCGTCGGCAATCAGCAGCTTTGGCCGGCACAGCAGCGCCATCGCAATCATCACGCGCTGGCGCATACCGCCAGAGAACTCGTGCGGGAACATGCGCATACGCTTGCGCGCTTCCGGCATTTTTACCGCATCGAGCATTTTGACCGACTCTTCAAAGGCTTCGGCTTTGCCCAGACCTTTATGCAGCATCAGCACTTCCATCAGCTGCTCACCGACGCGCATGTACGGGTTCAGCGAGGTCATCGGATCCTGGAAAATCATCGAGATCTGCTCGGCGCGCAGCTTGTTCAGCTCTTGCTCCGGCAGGTTGAGGATTTCACGACCGTTGAATTTCGCGGAACCGCCAATCACACCGTTAGCGGCCAGCAGGCCCATTAACGCAAAGGCGGTCTGGGATTTACCGGAACCAGATTCCCCCACGATACCGAGCGTTTCACCCGCGCGCAGGTTGAAGTTGAGATCGTTCACGGCGGTCACATCCCCGTCCGGGGTCTTAAAGGTGACGCGAAGATCTTTGACGTCCAGCAGAAGGTCGCTCCGCTGCTGCGCCTGTGGCGCGGTTGCCGTTTCAATAATTGTCATGACGGCGCTCCTTAACGGTCTTTCGGGTCGAGGGCATCACGCAGGCCATCGCCGATAAAGTTAAAACAAAACAGAGTAACGACCAGGAAACCCGCCGGGTATAACAGCAGCCACGGTGATACTTCCATTGAGTTTGCACCGTCACTCAGCAGCGCGCCCCAGCTGCTCAGCGGCTCTTGCGTACCCAGACCGAGGAAGCTCAGGAAGGATTCAAACAGGATCATGCTTGGTACCAGCAGTGAGGCATAGACCACCACCACGCCCAGCACGTTAGGAACGATATGGCGAACCACGATATTCCCGGTAGAGACACCGCCGACCTGCGCGGCTTCGATAAACTCTTTGCGTTTGAGGCTCAGCGTCTGGCCGCGAACAATACGCGCCATATCCAGCCAGGACACCATCCCGATGGCCACGAAGATCAACAGGATATTCTGACCAAAGAAGGTCACCAGCAGGATGACGAAGAACATAAACGGGAAGGAGTTCAGGATTTCCAGCAGACGCATCATCACCGAGTCCACTTTGCCGCCAAGGTAGCCGGACAGTGAGCCATAGAGCGTCCCGACGATCACCGCCACCAGCGCGGCAGCAATCCCGACCATCAGCGAGATACGCCCACCGATAGCGACACGCACCAGCAGGTCACGTCCGGATGAGTCCGTGCCAAAATAGTGGCCAGACTCCATATCCGGCGCGCTGGACATCATGCCCCAGTCGGTGTCGAAATAGGTAAATTGCGACAGCATCGGGGCAAGGGTCACAAACAGCGCGATGATCACCAGAACCACCAGACTCGCCACCGCCGCGCGGTTGTGCATAAAACGACGACGCGCGTCCTGCCAGAGGCTACGACCTTCCACTTCCAGTTTTTCACTGAAGTTTTCCAGCGCCTCGCTGTTTTTCTTACTCAACATCATGGCGTGCTCCAGTTAGTAACGGATTTTCGGGTCGATGACGGCGTAAAGGACATCGACGATAGCGTTAAAGAGAATGGTCAGCGCACCGACGAGAATGGTCAGGCTCAGTACCAGCGAATAGTCGCGGTTAAGCGCGCCGTTAACAAACAGCTGGCCGATGCCCGGCAGGCCGTAGATTGTTTCGATAACCATCGAGCCGGTGATGATCCCGACGAATGCCGGTCCCATGTAGGAGAGCACGGGCAACAGCGCCGGTTTGAGCGCGTGGCGGAAGATAATCCGACGCATCGGCAGCCCTTTCGCGCGCGCGGTACGAATGAAGTTCGAGTGCAGCACTTCGATCATTGAACCACGGGTGATACGCGCGATACTGGCGATGTACGCCAGGGATAATGCCACCATTGGCAAAATCATGAACTTTAATGCCCCGCCGTTCCAGCCGCCGCCAGGCAGCCACTTCAGCGTAATGGCAAATATCATCACCAGTAATGGCGCGACAACGAAGCTGGGTATGACTACCCCGGTCATTGCCACCCCCATTACGGCATAATCCCATTTGGTATTTTGTCTGAGCGCGGCGATGACGCCTGCGGTGACCCCGAAAACAATGGCCAGAATGAATGCCGCTGCACCCAATTTCGCCGAAACCGGGAAGCTGGACGCCACCAGATCGTTAACGGAATAGTCTTTATATTTAAATGACGGTCCAAAATCACCGTGGGCCAGCTGCTTCAGGTAATTGAAGTACTGGGTAGAGATAGGATCGTTTAAGTGGTATTTCGCTTCGATATTCGCCATCACTTCTGGCGGCAGCGTACGCTCACCGGTAAATGGACTTCCCGGCGCAAGGCGCATCATGAAGAAGGAAATCGTGATGAGAATAAATAGCGTTGGAATCGCTTCAAGACAGCGACGTAGGATAAATTTCAACATTGCCCGTACCTTCTGGCGTGTGCCTATATAATGTGACGTTGGTTAGACACCGTGGGGCGAGCACGCCCGCCCCACTCATTGCCATTAATGCTTGATAATATACAAGTTTTTAACGTAGATATTATCCATCGGGTCTTTACCGGTGTACCCACCTACCCACGGTTTCACCAGACGGGCGTTAACGTAGTAGTAAACCGGAACGATCGCGGAATCTTTATCCAGCTGCTGCTCAGCTTTAGAGTACAGTTCAGTACGCTGTGCTTCGTCAGTGGTTTTCAGCGTGTCGGCAATCAGCTTGTCAAACGCCGGGCTCTTATAGTGCGCGGTGTTGTTTGAGCTGTCGCTCAGCATGGTGTTCAGGAAGGAGGTCGGTTCGTTATAGTCCGCACACCAGCCGGCACGCGCCACGTCAAAGGTGCCCTGATGACGGCTGTCGAGGAAGGTCTTCCACTCCTGGTTCTCCAGCTTCACGTTCGCGCCCAGGTTCTTTTTCCAGATCGAGGCGACGGCGATAGCCAGTTTTTTGTGCAGATCGGAGGTGTTGTACAACAGGCTGAAGGTCAGCGGCTTATCGGCGGTATAGCCCGCTTCGGCCAGCAGTTTCTTCGCTTCTGCGTTACGCTGTTCCTGCGTCTGTTTGAACCAGTCTGGCTCGGTCAGTTTTGCGCCATCGGTGTATGGAGGGGTATAGCTGTATGCCGGCAGATCGCCCTGGTTTTTCACTTTGTTCACGATGATATCGCGATCCAGTGCCAGCTTCAGCGCAGTACGAACACGTACGTCGGTGAACGGTGCTTTCTGGTTGTTGATTTCATAGTAGTAGGTGCACAGGTACGGGTCGACGTGAACTTCTTTCGGGATCTCTTTCTTCAGCTTCTGGAACAGTTCAATCGGCATGTTGTTATAGGTCATGTCGATTTCGCCGCTGCGGTAGCGGTTGACGTCAGTCACTTCGGAAGAAATTGGCAGGTAGGTCACCTGATTAATCACGGTTTTAGCGTTGTCCCAGTATTGCGGGTTACGCTCAAGCACCATACGCTCGTTGACCACCCAGTCTTTCAGCTTATAGGCGCCGTTGGTCACGATATTGGCAGGCTGGGTCCATTTTTCACCAAATTTTTCCACCGCGGATTTTGGTACCGGGGAGACGGACGGGTGAACCAGCAGCTTATAGAAGTACGGAACAGGTTCGCTCAACGTGACTTCGAAGGTATTGGCATCGATCGCTTTAACGCCCAGATCGGTGATCGGTTTTTTGCCCGCGATGATGTCATCAATATTGGCAATATGGCCATATTGCAGGTAGCTCGCATACGGGGAGGCGGTCGTTGGATTCGCCAGACGCTGCCAGCTATAAACGAAATCTTCAGCCGTGACCGGCGTACCGTCGGACCATTTCGCATCTTTACGCAGATGGAAGGTCCAGACTTTGAAATCTTTGTTTTCCCATTTTTCTGCCACGCCCGGTGCCGGGTGGCCGTCTACGTCAGTGACCAGCAGGCCTTCGAACAGGTCGCGGTTAACGTTAGACTCAGGAACACCTTCAATTTTGTGCGGGTCAAGAGACTGAACTTCCGCACCGTTGTTACGCACCAGCGTCTGCTTCTCCGCCAGCTGAACACCTGCAGGAACGTCCGCAGCCATTACAGCGTTTCCCGCGATTAGCGCAGTTAAAATCCCCGCCGCTACCAGATTTTTTTTTGTGATGATGGACATTGTGTTGATACTCCACTCATTATAATGACTGGCCTTCGCCAGCTGTGTAATCCCCTGTTGGGGCCTGTACAGCGCAGGAGTTTTTTTTGCTGCTGTCAGGTTCTTCTTTTACTGCTTGCTATCACCGACTTTTTTATTACTGACCGCTCGTATGGCAGTCTTGCGTCGATTCTTTACAGGCCTCCCCTGTTTGAGACCTGTTCTGGATATCCGAGATGAGAACCATATGAAAATAATTCTCATCTGATTGTTTTATGCTGCAAAATATTAGGCCGGAAAGTATCAAATGGCGTAATCGTGCGCCAATACATTTTGCAAATTTGTTAAGCAATTCTCTTTTACGGTGAGTACCGTATCGTTGAGGGCAGCCCTGCCGGACATCGAACATCACTATAAAGACATGATATTCAATAGGATAGAGAAAATTTTCTCTACAAGCGCGTCGCTGCGCTATCATCGTGTGATTTTGTACAAAAATTTAACAACTGGTTATTATTTAGCACATTCATCTAGGGGAATGTTGAAATTACTAATATCATTTCGGTTATCTCTCAGCAAGCCCCAGAGTATCATGTGAGTAAAATAACAGAGCGATCGAAGATTTTCTGCGCAGGCGGGGTAAGGCGGAATTAATAACCTATTGAAATAAAAGAAATGAACATTATTAGTAGAATTTATTATGATATGTGAGCATTTCAACTTTAGTTATATGATTTGCTGATAATCACGTAAAAAAAACGGAGCCGTCGCTCCGTTCTTTCATATGAAGTATTAATGCAATAATCCGGGGAAAATGCTTTTAATACCCGTTACGATGAATTCGATCCCTAACGCCATCAGCAACAGGCCCATGATACGCGTAATGACGTTGATGCCCGTCTGACCCAGCAAGCGCACCAACCAGGGTGCCATGCGGAACACGCCCCAACAGCAGAGCGCAAAAATGGCAATAGCCACGGAAAAGCCAATCAGGTGCATCAGGCTATGATAACGCGTGCCCCAGACAATGGTTGAACTGATGGCCCCAGGACCGGCCATCAGCGGTAAGGCCAGCGGCACCACGCCAATGCTTTCGCGGATGGCGGTTTCTGACTTCTCTTGTTTATTCTGCTTATCCTCGCCAAGCTTACCGCTGATCATGGACATGGCGATGGTCACCACCAGGATCCCACCTGCAATGCGGAAAGAATCTATCGAAATCCCGAAAAGCTGGAGAATCGTGTCGCCGAGAAAAAGAGAGGTGAGCAATATGATCGCCACCGACAGGTTAGCGGTGAGGTTGGTCTTATTCCTGGCCGCCGCTGTCTGGTAACTCGTCATACTAATGAAGACAGGAATGATCCCCACCGGGTTGACCAGGGCAAACAAACCAATAAAAAATTTAAAATACGTTGGAAAATCAAAGAGCGTTTGGATCACGTTTTGCTCCGCTTATACATATGCCCTGGACTGACAATTTGTCATGAGAAATCGCGCTGAAGATACCCTTTTTATCAGCATACTTCACTTGAAATCTGTACCAAAACGTTATCATTTCAGGATGTTAAACATTTGTATAATCAATGATAGTGCCGCTTCCAATACTTACGTAATTATTTAACACTGGAAAAATCAGCACGAAATAACCCTGCTGAAAGGTATCAGCTTAGGGGAAAATTGACGCAGATCATGATTTTCGTACTCAGAAGTGAGTAATCTTGGTTACACCCCCAGGGAGGCCACCTGCCAAAAAGGGATGATGCTAAGGTAAGGCTCTTTTAGTAAATTAGTGTGCTGGTGTACAAAGTAACTCTTTGTTTTATTTTGTGTTACGCAAGTGCTATCGGCTCTGTCTATACTGTGTGACGTATCGAGCGCTGGTTTACTAAAAGAGTTTAAACATTATCAGGAGAGCATTATGGCTGTTACTAATATCGCTGAACTGAACGCCCTCGTCGAGCGCGTGAAAAAAGCCCAGCGTGAATATGCCAATTTCACCCAAGAACAGGTTGATAAAATCTTCCGCGCGGCCGCACTGGCTGCTGCAGATGCTCGAATCCCTCTCGCTAAAATGGCCGTTGCCGAATCCGGCATGGGTATCGTTGAAGATAAAGTGATCAAAAACCACTTTGCTTCAGAGTATATCTACAACGCCTATAAAGATGAGAAAACCTGTGGCGTGCTGTCTGAAGACGACACCTTCGGTACTATCACCATCGCTGAACCTATCGGCATTATCTGCGGTATCGTTCCGACCACTAACCCAACGTCTACCGCTATCTTCAAATCACTGATTAGCCTGAAGACCCGTAACGCAATCATCTTCTCTCCACACCCACGTGCGAAAGACGCGACTAACAAAGCTGCAGATATCGTCCTGCAGGCTGCTATTGCTGCGGGTGCACCAAAAGACCTGATCGGCTGGATCGACCAACCTTCTGTTGAGCTGTCCAACGCGCTGATGCATCACCCGGACATTAACCTGATTCTGGCGACCGGTGGTCCTGGCATGGTTAAAGCTGCATACAGCTCCGGTAAACCGGCTATCGGTGTGGGCGCGGGTAACACCCCTGTTGTTATCGACGAAACTGCTGACATCAAACGTGCTGTCGCGTCTGTACTGATGTCTAAAACCTTCGATAACGGTGTAATCTGTGCATCTGAACAGTCTGTTGTAGTTGTGGATTCCGTATATGACGCGGTTCGCGAACGTTTCGCCAGCCACGGCGGCTACCTGCTGCAGGGCAAAGAGTTGAAAGCGGTTCAGGACATCATCCTGAAAAATGGCGCGCTGAACGCCGCTATCGTGGGTCAGCCAGCCTACAAAATTGCTGAACTCGCAGGCTTTACCGTTCCGGCAACAACCAAAATCCTGATCGGTGAAGTGAAAGTTGTTGACGAAAGCGAGCCGTTCGCACACGAAAAACTGTCTCCTACGCTTGCCATGTACCGTGCGAAAGATTTCGAAGAGGCGGTAGAGAAAGCGGAGAAGCTGGTTGCCATGGGCGGTATCGGTCACACCTCTTGTCTGTACACTGACCAGGATAACCAGCCAGAGCGTGTTGCTCACTTCGGTCAGATGATGAAAACCGCACGTATCCTGATCAACACCCCTGCTTCTCAGGGTGGTATCGGTGACCTGTACAACTTTAAACTCGCACCTTCCCTGACTCTGGGTTGTGGTTCCTGGGGTGGTAACTCCATCTCTGAAAACGTTGGTCCAAAACACCTGATCAACAAGAAAACCGTTGCTAAGCGAGCTGAAAACATGTTGTGGCACAAACTTCCGAAATCTATCTACTTCCGCCGTGGCTCTCTGCCAATCGCGCTGGATGAAGTGATTACTGATGGCCACAAACGTGCGCTCATCGTGACTGACCGTTTCCTGTTCAACAACGGCTACGCTGACCAGATCACCTCTGTGCTGAAAGCGGCTGGCGTCGAAACTGAAGTGTTCTTCGAAGTTGAAGCTGACCCAACCCTGAGCGTGGTACGTAAAGGTGCTGAACTGGCTAACTCCTTCAAACCTGATGTGATTATCGCACTGGGTGGTGGTTCCCCAATGGACGCCGCGAAAATCATGTGGGTCATGTACGAGCATCCAGAAACTCACTTCGAAGAACTGGCGCTGCGCTTTATGGATATCCGTAAACGTATCTACAAGTTCCCGAAAATGGGCGTAAAAGCGAAAATGATCGCGGTCACCACCACTTCCGGTACCGGTTCAGAAGTCACGCCATTCGCGGTAGTAACAGACGATGCAACCGGTCAGAAATACCCACTGGCTGACTATGCCCTGACGCCAGACATGGCTATCGTTGATGCGAACCTGGTTATGGAGATGCCGAAGTCACTGTGTGCATTCGGTGGTCTGGATGCGGTAACTCACGCCCTGGAAGCTTACGTTTCTGTACTGGCATCTGAGTTCTCTGACGGTCAGGCTCTGCAGGCTCTGAAACTGCTGAAAGAAAACCTGCCAGCGTCCTACAACGAAGGGTCTAAAAACCCTGTAGCACGTGAACGTGTCCACAGTGCCGCAACCATCGCCGGTATCGCGTTTGCCAACGCCTTCCTGGGTGTTTGCCACTCAATGGCGCACAAACTGGGCTCACAGTTCCACATTCCTCACGGTCTGGCGAACGCCCTGCTGATCAGCAACGTTATCCGTTATAACGCTAACGACAACCCAACCAAGCAGACTGCTTTCAGCCAGTACGACCGCCCACAAGCACGTCGTCGCTATGCTGAAATCGCTGACCACCTTGGTCTGAGCGCACCGGGTGACCGTACTGCTGCCAAGATTGAGAAACTGCTGGCATGGCTTGAAAGCCTGAAAGCTGAACTGGGTATTCCTAAGTCAATCCGTGAAGCGGGCGTACAGGAAGCTGACTTCCTTGCTCACGTAGATAAGCTGTCTGAAGATGCATTCGATGACCAGTGTACTGGTGCTAACCCGCGCTACCCACTGATCTCCGAGCTGAAACAGATTCTGCTGGATACCTACTACGGTCGTGAGTTCAAAGAAGGTGACGTTGCCGCTGTGAAAACAGAAGCCTCTGTCATCAAAGCTGACAAGAAAGCGAAGAAAAGCGCTTAATTGACATCAGCAGATGAAAAACCCGCCTTTATGGCGGGTTTTTTTATGTGTGAATAATAAGCCAGACGTTATTTTCTGTTGTCGTGCTGAATCGCCGTCAGCGAGCCCACAGACAGCGCTTCTTTATAATGCTTACGGCAGACCGAAACATAGCGTTCATTACCGCCTATCACCACCTGCTCACCATCTGCATAAGGTTTTCCGGCCTGGTCAAGACGAAGTACCATACTGGCTTTACGACCGCAGAAGCAGATCGTTTTCAGTTCGACAAGTTTATCCGACCAGGCGAGCAAATACTGGCTCCCTTCAAAAAGCTCGCCGCGGAAATCCGTGCGCAGGCCATAACACAGCACGGGGATATCAAGCTCATCGACTACCTCTGACAGGGCATGGACCTGTTCACGCGTCAGAAACTGGCTCTCATCGACCAGGACACAATGAATGGGCTGCGCAGCATGTTCTGTACGAATGTCTTCAAACAGATCGGTTTTCGGGTTAAACAGCCTTGCAGGCGACGAGAGCCCTATTCTGGAGCTCACCTTCCCCGCGCCAAAGCGATCGTCAATTTCCGCCGTATAAACAACGGTACGCATCCCTCGCTCCTGATAATTGTACGAGGATTGCAGCAGCGCGGTGGATTTCCCGGCATTCATTGCCGAATAGTAGAAATAAAGTTGTGCCATTGGCCGTAAAACCCTAATCAATGTGTAATATTCCCGATGAGTCATTGTACCATATTTTGTCTGGTCATCAGCGATGCAGCGCACAGAGGATGCAGTTCAGTACGGCGTTCAGTACCGTCTGTTTAACAAAATAACCCGTTAAAACATGAAGTAAACGCATTCAGCCAGGCGACGAAGTTATAAGTTAAGCCAAACATAACACTTCTTTTTATAGTGGAATCCGTGTCCTTTAAGATTCACTATTTATTAACTATTTCAGGCTTAGCACCAGGGGTGAGAACTAATACAAAAGGCTGATATTTCTCCGCCGCAACTATAATTCCTGCGGGAAATGTCACAAAAAAAAGATGCAGGCGGCCTGTTTTAGCATGCTCAGATGATAACAACCGAGACTGCTGGGTGGCGGAATTTAAGTTAGCGTAATTAATAATAGCGGCAATATTTAGTATTTTTTGAATTCCTTACATTCCTGGCTATTGCACAACTGAATTTATGGCTCTATTATTAGGTCAACAAACCACCCCCCATTATAAGTTTGAGATTACTACAATGAGCGAAGCACTTAAAATTCTGAACAACATCCGTACTCTTCGTGCGCAGGCAAGAGAATGCACCCTCGAAACGCTTGAAGAAATGCTGGAAAAATTAGAAGTTGTAGTTAATGAACGTCGCGAAGAAGAAAGCGCTGCTGCGGCTGAAATCGAAGAACGTACTCGTAAACTGCAGCAATATCGTGAAATGCTGATTGCTGATGGTATCGATCCAAATGAATTGCTGAACAGCATGGCTGCCGCTAAAACCGGTACTAAAGCAAAGCGTGCTGCCCGTCCTGCTAAATATAGCTACGTTGATGAGAACGGCGAAACTAAAACCTGGACTGGCCAGGGTCGTACTCCTGCTGTTATCAAGAAAGCGATGGATGAGCAAGGTAAACAGCTGGACGACTTCCTGATCAAGGATTAATCGAGCCTTATTCAGAAAAATCCCGCTTATTGCGGGATTTTTTTTAACCTAAATTTGTCGCAAACATCCTCTTACATTCTGTCATAAAGCATTATTTAGCAATTTCATCGACTGTACTTTAAGACAGGTTTTCGGGAGTGTTACGGGCATAAAAAAACCGGTGGGCAACGCCTCACCGGTTTGAACATTTGCAGCGGTGGCTTATTTCTTAATACCTACGCTCTCTTTGAGCCAGGTTTTAAATTCTTCGCCGAGGGTATTGTGGCGGATACCATATTCAACAAACGCCTGCATATAACCGAGCTTATTACCGCAGTCATGGCTCTTACCTTTCATATGGTAGGCCTCAACGGTCTCTTTCTCGATCAGCATATCGATGGCATCCGTCAGCTGGATCTCATCACCCGCTCCTGGAGGCGTTTTAGCCAGCAGAGGCCAGATTTCAGCACTCAGGACATAGCGACCTACAACAGCAAGGTTTGAAGGCGCTACGTCGGCTTTAGGCTTCTCTACGACGCCAACCATTGGCACACTCTCACCCGGCTCAAGGTTAACGCCTTTGCAGTCAACCACACCGTATGCCGTTACGTCTTCAACAGGCTCAACCATAATCTGGCTGCTGCCGGTTTCGTCGAAACGCTTGATCATTTCAGCCAGGTTATCCTGAGAAAGATCGGATTCGTATTCGTCCAGAATAACGTCAGGCAGAATTACCGCTACAGGCTCATCACCCACGACTGGGTGTGCGCACATAACAGCGTGGCCCAGACCTTTAGCCAGCCCCTGACGAACCTGCATAATGGTGACGTGTGGAGGGCAAATAGACTGAACTTCTTCTAACAGCTGACGCTTAACACGTTTTTCCAGCATGGCTTCAAGTTCAAAGCTTGTATCGAAATGGTTTTCGATAGAGTTTTTAGATGAATGCGTAACCAGCACAATTTCAGTGATGCCGGCTGCGATACATTCATTCACGACATACTGGATTAATGGCTTATCAACCAGAGGCAGCATCTCTTTAGGAATCGCCTTGGTTGCTGGTAACATCCTGGTCCCCAATCCCGCTACCGGGATAACGGCCTTTCTGACTTTCGAATTTAGGGCAGCCATTCAAATTCTCCTGAGCTGTTCAAGTTTTGAACTTTTATGCAATAAATAACGCGTTGAGTATATCAGTCTCGCCCCGCAGTCCGGGTCTGAAAAGAACGCGTTGCCGATCAATTAGGATAAATACGCATGAAACCGGGCAGCGATAGTAGCACTCCCCGCAAAACACAGGTAAAGCAATCTTAAAATGACGATCCAATTGCTTATTCCGTGGACAACATTAAGCGTAGCCGCCCCCCGGCACCCCAAATTTGGCACTGCCAGGAGGAACAGCGGTGGCTAATTTGATTAAGATACGCCGTTCCCAACGTCCCAAGCGGTACACCGTTACTCACCTGAATATGGTGTTCACCGGTATTCAGTGATGCATTGAGACCGGCTGAAACGAGGATCAGATTTTTTAAACCGCTGTGGTAATAGCCGACCAATAGCGGAAACTGTCCAGGCAAATTGGCCTGACGAAAAAGCTGGTTTACCTGTTTGAGTAAACTGCCTAACTCCGGCAACCGTTGTCCCTGATGGGATAACTGTTCCTGCAACAAACCATTAAATAGCGCACGAAGAAGCAACGCCGCTAATACACCGTTATCCCCCGCCCGGGTGACATCCAGGGAATAAAACGCAAGGTCAGAGTCAGACAGTGGCGCAATATCCAGCACCAGCCCTGGCTGGTCAGCGGCCACCAGCTGCCGATAATTTACGCGACAGTGGGAAATAGTTTGCTGGACGGGCGGCTGGAGTTCTTGCAACAGTTTCGCCGCAGCAGGCGGATTACTCACCAGCGCGTCCCAGTCCTGGAAAAGACGTTCCTCTTCCTCTACCCGGGAATTAAACATATTCGGATAAAGGCACGCTAAGACCGTTTCTCGCAGCCGGTTCAAATCTTTAACCGGTTTAAGCAGAATATCCTGTACCCCAAGACGTAATGCTTTTGCGATATCCGCCATGTTTTCGGTGGCAGAGATCACCAGAATCGGCGTCTGATTGCCTTCGTTACGCAGATGCTCAACCAGTTTCAGTCCATTCATGCGCGGCATCGCAATGTCGCAAATCATCAAATCGGGCGTAATGCTGGTCATTTTTTCCAGGGCGTCGATGCCATCTTCAGCCAGTGACGTCATTGCGCCCAGCGAGGATAACCACGAATCCAGTAGCGATCGGAAAACGGGCTCGTCTTCAACAATCAAAATGTGTTTTCCGGCCAATGGCTGCGTCATGGTTCCTCCCCTGGCTGACAGTAACTAAATAGTGGCATGCGATCGGCACTATCGCCTGTCAGATTTTGCTGAAGTAGTCAAAAAAAGGTGCTTAACGTGCGGTTTGCACAAAAGGCAACAATTCGTCCATTTTCTTTTCGACGGCTAACGAGCCCGCTGCGATGGCGGCCTCAGCCCGATGGAAATCAAGAGTAGAGATTTGCGGACAGTACGGCTGAATAAGAATATCCGGAGGATCGCCTGCCATACGGTTACGTTTAAGGCGATTCTCGAGTACCTGAATTGACGTGGTCATGATTTCTATCGCCGTCGGCGCAGCAACCGAACGACGTGCGGCCATACGCCCGATTCTTCCGCGCAGGCGCTCGTGCCAGGCCAGTTTCTCGCCCTCAGCATCTTCGCTCTGGAGATTGACCGGCATGAGATCCTGTTGCATCAGGTGGGCGTCGTGCTGCAGGTCGACGGCAATCACGATGTCAGCACCCATTGCACGCGTCAGAGAGATGGGAACCGGGTTAACGACGCCACCATCGACAAGCCAGTAACCGTTGTGTGGGACAGGCGCCATGAGTCCCGGCATACTGCAGGAGGCACGCACGGCAAGATGGATATCCCCTTCGGTTAGCCAGAGTTCGCGACCTGTACTGAGGTTCGTCGCGACGGCGCCGAAAGGCATCTGACAATCAGTGAAGTCTTCGAGGGGCATAACCTGGCGGAACTGATTAAAGACGCGTTCGCCGCGCAGCAGTCCACCACGCTGCCAGGAGAGGTCCATCAGACGCAGCACGTCCCAGTAGCTGAAGGAGCGCACCCACGTCTCGAGCTCCGGTAGCTTTCCGCACGCGTAAGCGGAGCCGACAAGCGATCCGATTGAGCACCCTGCAACAATATCGACAGTAATGCCCATCTGATTTAAGGCATTAATCACGCCGATGTGTGACCATCCCCGGGCGGCACCTGAACCCAGCGCCAGCCCAATTTTAACCTTTCTCATTAGTCCTGTTTTACGTCCCCTGGATTCCTGACATGGCATCAACGCAACGCCTCAGTTAACATAGTGCTACCCGAAGCGTTTTACGCCTTTATTTTTTGTTCCAGGAAGAGAATCGTGTCTCAACTCTGCCCTTGTGGTAGCGCTCTGGAGTATAGCCTATGTTGCCAGCGATATCTTTCTGGCGATCAGGTTGCACCAGACCCGTCACACCTTATGCGTTCACGGTACACTGCTTTTGTGATCAAAGACGCAGACTACCTGATTAAAACCTGGCATCCATCCTGCCACGCAGCCGATTTCAAACAGGACATCGAAGACGGGTTTGCGAACACGCAGTGGCTCGGCCTCACCGTCTATGAATCCTCTCCAGGCAGTCATGAAGATGAAGGTTACGTCAGCTTTGTTGCCCGTTTTACCGAGAACGCTAAGCCTGGCGCCATTATCGAGCGTTCCCGGTTCTTAAAGGAACGCGGGCAATGGTATTATATTGACGGAACGCGTCCACAGTTTGGTCGTAACGATCCCTGCCCGTGTGGTTCAGGTAAAAAATTTAAAAAGTGTTGCGGGCAGTAATGCCTGACAACCCAGACTTCGCAAATACAAACAGGATTTCCCGGCGATGCAATCATTACAACGTAAAGTTCTGCGCACCATCTGTCCCGATCAAAAAGGGCTGATCGCACGAATTACCAACATTTGCTACAAGCATGAACTGAATATCGTGCAGAACAACGAGTTCGTTGACCACCGTACCGGCCGCTTCTTCATGCGTACCGAACTGGAAGGTATTTTCAACGACACCACCCTGCTGGCCGATCTGGACAGCGCGCTTCCGGAAGGCTCCGTGCGCGAGTTGACCCCTGCGGGCCGACGCCGCATCGTGATCCTGGTGACCAAAGAAGCACATTGTCTTGGCGACCTGCTGATGAAAGCCAACTACGGCGGTCTGGATGTCGAAATTGCGGCTGTTATTGGTAACCACGAGACGTTGCGCTCGCTGGTCGAGCGCTTTGATATTCCGTTCGAGCTGGTTAGCCATGAAGGCCATACGCGTGAAGAGCACGACGATCTGATGGCGCAGGCCATTGAAGCGCATAACCCGGATTACGTGGTGCTGGCGAAATACATGCGCGTGTTAACGCCGTCTTTCGTGGCGCGTTTCCCGAACAAGATCATCAACATCCACCACTCGTTCCTGCCAGCCTTTATTGGTGCGCGTCCATACCACCAGGCGTACGAGCGCGGCGTGAAGATCATCGGCGCGACAGCCCACTACGTGAATGACAATCTGGACGAAGGTCCCATCATCATGCAGGACGTGATTCATGTGGATCACACTTACACCGCTGAGGACATGATGCGTGCAGGGCGTGACGTTGAGAAGAATGTGTTAAGCCGCGCGCTGTATCAGGTACTGGCCCAGCGTGTCTTCGTTTACGGCAACAGAACCATCATTCTTTAATCTTTCGGAAAATGAATTGATTAGCTTTGCGCCTTTACGGATAAAAAGCAGGCAAACAACTTCATTTCCCTAAAGGAAAGCTTTACAGGGGCGTCTCATTTGATATGATGCGCCCCGCTTCCAGCAGGAAGCAGGCCAGTAAAAAGTATTACCCCGTGGTGGGGTTCCCGAGCGGCCAAAGGGAGCAGACTGTAAATCTGCCGTCATCGACTTCGAAGGTTCGAATCCTTCCCCCACCACCATCTCTCAGCACGACCTCAAAATTTGAATTACCCCTGGTGGGGTTCCCGAGCGGCCAAAGGGAGCAGACTGTAAATCTGCCGTCATCGACTTCGAAGGTTCGAATCCTTCCCCCACCACCATCACTTTCAAATAACTCCAAATCTTCTGTTCGCACCGGGCATCATGCATTTCCGTAACGGGGAAGGAAGAGAAGCTTCGACTAAGGTTCGATTCGAGCGCAGCGAGAAAGCGTTGCCGAAGGCAACGACCCGAAGGGCGAGGCGCAATGCGCCGGGTCATCCTTCCCCCACCACCATCACTTTCCCAACAGAAAAAAACCGAGTCCGCCCTTGTAGGCCGGGTAAGGCGCAGCCGCCACCCGGCGACAGAAACCTACATCGGAGGCAAACGACGCCTGACCGGCGAACTCTTCACAATCGACGTATTACACTGGGCATGTTCCGCCAGGCCGTCCAGCAGCGCATCAAGCTGTTCGATTGACCGCACCACCAGCCTGATGACGAAGCAGTCCTCCCCGGTGACTTTGTCGCTCTCAATACACTCCGGCATCGCCTGAATATACTTATCCACCTTATGCAACAGCCCTGGCAACGGCCGTACGCGTACCAGCGCCTGCAGCGTATACCCCAGCGCCGCCAGATTCACCCGCGCACCATACCCCTGAATCACACCGCGCTCTTCCAGCCGCTTCAGGCGCTCTGCCGTACTGGGGGACGTCAGACCGATGCGGCCGCTGAGCACCTTCAACGACATGCGCGCATCCTCAACCAGGCAGGCTAAAATTTGTCGGTCGATATCATCGATAAGGCATTCCATTCATTTCACCTAATTTTAAAAAGTCATTTACCTTTTCAACCTTATCTCACCCCTGTAAAACCCGACAGCGATTTTCGACAATAGCGTCATTAATCAGGAGGTGGATGATGCGTGATTTCCATAAAGGCGTGTGGCAAATGAGCCTCGCGATGTTAATTTCCGGCTCTATCGGCGCGTTTGTTTTGCTCTCCGGTCTGCCGGTGACGGAAGTGGTGTTCTGGCGCTGTCTTATCGGGGCTATGGCGCTTTTTATTTTTATCCGGGCAAGTCAAAAGCCCTTCAGCCCCCTCACCCGCACCACGCTGCTGCTGGCTATTCTTGGCGGCGTGGCGCTCGTGGTGAACTGGCTGCTGCTCTTCGCGGCCTATGAGCGTATCTCAATTGGTCTTTCAACCGTGGTCTATAACACCCAGCCTTTTATGCTGGTCTTGATGGGGATGTTTCTGGGCGAACGCGTCAGCCTGGTGAAATGGGGCTGGCTATTCCTCGCCTTTGGCGGCGTGGTGATCCTGCTCTCCAGCGAGCTGACCGGCGCGCATGGCAGCGAATGGCTCACCGGAATAGGTTTGGCCATGGCCGCGGCCTTCTTCTACGCGCTGACGGCAATCATTGCGCGCAAACTGAAAACAATCGCACCGCAGCATATTGCCTTTATCCAGGTGCTGACCGGCGTCGTGATGCTTTTGCCGTTTGCCAGACTGCCGTCATTTTCCGGTGATTTCCCCTGGCCGATGCTGCTGACGCTCGGCATTGTCCATACCGGCATTATGTACCAGCTGCTCTACAGCGCAATTCAGAAGCTGCCTACGCCCATCACCGGCTCCCTGTCGTTTATCTATCCGGTGGTGGCAATTGTTGTCGATAATCTGGTGTTCGGACACGCGCTTAACCTGACGCAGCTGGCGAGCGGCGCGCTGATCCTGTTTGCTGCCGCAGGCAACAACCTGGGCTGGGGTGAAAAAAAACCCCGCGAGCGCGGGGTTAGTATCAAAACGGCGAATTAGCGACGGGCGCGTACAATCTGGTATTTGCGCGTCAGGTACTCCACCGGCGCGCTCCAGATGTGGACCAGGCGGGAGAACGGGAACAGCACAAACAGCGTCATCCCCAGCACCAGGTGAACGCGGAAGATAAACGCCACGCCGTCCAGGTGCTCAGATGCTCCGCCGTGGAAGGTCACCACGGACTGCGCCCAGCCGACCAGCTTCATCATTTCGCTTCCGTCCATATGCTGCGCCGAGAACGGAATGGTCAGCAGACCCAGCGCGCACTGTACCATCAGCAGGGAGAGGATCAGGATATCCGCTGCGGTTGTGGTCGCACGCACGCGCGGGCTGAACAGACGACGCTTGAGCAGCAGCAGGCCGCCAACAAGGGTCATCACGCCGCAGGCACCGCCCGCGATCATTGCCATCTTCTGCTTCACCTCAATCGGCAGCCACGCTTCATACATCCAGTGCGGCGTCAGCATCCCGAGGAAGTGACCGGCAAAAATGCCCAGAATCCCGATGTGGAACAGGTTAGACGCGACGTGCATCCCCTTGCGGTCCAGCATCTGGCTGGAGGCGGCACGCCAGGTGTACTGGCCATAATCGTAACGCAGCCAGCTTCCCACCAGGAACACGGTGCCCGCGATATACGGGTAAATGTCAAAGAAGAACATATTCAGGAAGTGCATTAGTGCCGTCCTCTGTTAGAGATATTCAAATATTGCGGGGCAACCGCGCCGGCAAAGCGGCGCTGGTGA
This sequence comes from Enterobacter cloacae complex sp. IR53041, assembly GCF_049238285.1. Taxonomy (NCBI): domain Bacteria; kingdom Pseudomonadati; phylum Pseudomonadota; class Gammaproteobacteria; order Enterobacterales; family Enterobacteriaceae; genus Enterobacter; species Enterobacter cloacae complex sp. IR53041. Next base: position 115,414 of record NZ_JBMKHB010000001.1, read on the forward strand.
GCAGCGATTTCAGACTCGCCGCAGTTCTGGTCAGCAAAGAATTTGACCTGCTCTTCTTCCCAGACCGCATCCAGCGCCTGTGGCGTATCGTCACGGGCCTCATCGGCGATTTTCTCCACCACTTTTTCACTGTCGACAGAGGCGTTGGCGAGCTTCACCAGCAGATCGAACAGCACCGCGTAGCGGCTCTCACGCTGCTGAAGACGCGCGCCGAGCAGCGCCAGGATCGGCGCGATGTCCTGCAGACCGCCCAGCGCCTCTTCTTTTGGCAGCTGCGCCAGATATTCCAGATAGAGCGGCAGGTGATCCGGCAGCTCGCGGCTGTCGAGCTGCAGGCCGTGCTGCTCGTACTGTGCCATCAGGTCAACCATCGCCTGACCGCGGTCGCGGGATTCACCGTGAACGTGTTCGAACAGCAGCAGCGAGGTCGCACGCCCCCGATCAAACAGCTGACTGTAGTCCGCCTGCGCATCAAGAAGATCGCGCGCCAGCAGGTCACGGAGGAAAACGCCAAGCCGCTGGGCATCTTCTTTATCCAGGTTTTCAGATGCCGCAAGCGCATCAAAAAGTTCCTGCTGGTGCTGCGCCAGCGCAGCATCCGGGTACTCGAGCAGACGCGAAACAATGACGAGTTCAATCATGAGTGCGGCTCCGTTTTACTGGTCACATCCATGGCGTCGATGCGGCGGCTGTTGAACAAGTTGAATTTGCTGTCTGACCCGTGGCAGCCGTCGCCAAAGGTAAAGCCACAGCCGTTTTTCTCCGGGAAGGCCTCGCGGGCCAGCTCACGGTGGCTGCTCGGCACCACGAAACGGTCTTCGTAGTTGGCAATCGCCAGATAGCGGTACATTTCCTGCGCCTGCGCTTCGGTCAGACCGACCTCTTCCAGCGCGCGGGTGTCGGTTACGCCGTCCACGGTTTCGGCACGCTTGAAGTGGCGCATCGCCAGCATACGCTTCAGCGCCAGCAGTACGGGCTGGGTATCCCCTGCGGTCAGCAGGTTGGCCAGGTACTGAACCGGAATACGCAGGCTCTCCACGTCCGGCAGAATGCCGTTGCTGCCCAGCTCACCCGCGTCAGCGGCAGACTGAATCGGCGACAGCGGCGGCACGTACCAGACCATCGGCAGCGTGCGGTATTCCGGATGCAGCGGCAGGGCCAGCTTCCAGTCTATCGCCATTTTGTACACCGGAGACTGCTGCGCGGCGTCGATTACGCTCTGCGGAATGCCGTCCTTCAGCGCCTGCTCAATCACCTTCGGATCGTTCGGGTCGAGGAACACGTCCAGCTGACGCTGATACAGATCCTTCTCGTTCTCGGTGCTCGCGGCGTTTTCAATCGCGTCCGCGTCGTACAGCAGCACGCCGAGGTAGCGAATACGGCCTACGCAGCTCTCGGAACAGACGGTCGGCATACCGGCTTCGATACGCGGGTAGCAGAAGATGCACTTCTCGGACTTGCCGCTCTTCCAGTTGAAGTAGATCTTTTTGTACGGGCAGCCGGTGATGCACATGCGCCAGCCGCGGCACTTGTCCTGGTCGATCAGCACGATGCCGTCTTCTTCACGCTTGTAGATGGCGCCGCTCGGGCAGGTCGCCACGCACGCCGGGTTAAGGCAGTGCTCGCACAGGCGCGGCAGATACATCATGAAGGTGTTTTCGAACTGGCCGTACATCGCCTTCTGCATGTTCTCGAAGTTCTGGTCTTTGGCGCGTTTTTCGAACTCGCCGCCCAGAATCTCCTCCCAGTTTGGACCGCTGGTAATTTTGTCCATGCGCTGACCGGTGATCAGCGAGCGGGGACGGGCGATCGGCTGGTGTTTACCTTCCGGCGCGTTGTGCAGATTCTGGTAGTCGTAGTCAAACGGCTCGTAGTAATCCTCGATGCCCGGCAGGTGCGGGTTAGCAAAGATTTTTCCCAGAAGCCAAGCGCGGTTACCCATGCGCGGCTGCAGCTTGCCGTTGATTTTGCGGATCCAGCCGCCCTTCCACTTCTCCTGGTTTTCCCAGTCGGTCGGGAAGCCGGTGCCCGGCTTGCTTTCCACGTTGTTGAACCAGGCGTATTCCATACCTTCGCGGCTGGTCCAGACGTTTTTACAGGTGACCGAGCAGGTATGGCAGCCGATGCATTTATCCAGATTCAGCACCATGCCGACTTGTGAACGAATTTTCATTTTACGCTCTCCTGTACCTGGTCATTACCTTCGCCGTCTAACCAGTTAATATTCTTCATCTTACGTACCACCACGAACTCATCGCGGTTCGATCCTACGGTGCCGTAGTAGTTAAAGCCGTAGGCCAGCTGCGCATAGCCACCGATCATGTGGGTCGGCTTCGGCGTAATGCGGGTCACGGAGTTGTGGATCCCGCCGCGCTGTTCGGTGATCTCTGACCCCGGCAGGTTCACGATACGTTCCTGCGCGTGGTACATCATGGTCATCCCGGCCGGTACGCGCTGGCTCACCACCGCACGCGCCGTCAGGGCACCGTTGCTGTTGAACACTTCGATCCAGTCGTTATCTTCAATACCCAGATCTTTGGCATCCGTTTCGCTCATCCAGACAATCGGACCGCCGCGCGACAGGGTCAGCATCAGCAGGTTGTCGCTGTAGGTGGAGTGGATCCCCCACTTCTGGTGCGGCGTCAGGAAGTTCAGCGCCTTCTCCGGGTTACCGTTCGATTTCGCGCCCATCACCGCTTTCACGGAGCGGGTGTCGATAGGCGGACGGTACACCAGCAGGCTTTCACCGAAGTCGCGCATCCACTGGTGATCCTGATACAGCGACTGGCGGCCGGACAGGGTGCGCCATGGGATCAGCTCGTGAACGTTGGTGTAGCCCGCGTTATAGGACACATGCTCGTCTTCCAGACCTGACCAGGTCGGGCTGGAGATAATCTTGCGCGGCTGGGCCTGAATATCGCGGAAGCGGATTTTCTCTTCCTCTTTATTCGTCGCCAGATGCGTATGGTCGCGACCGGTGAACGCGCTCAGCGCCGCCCAGGCCTTCACCGCGACGTGGCCGTTGGTTTCCGGGGCCAGGGTCAGGATCATCTCTGCCGCATCAATCGCCGTGTTCAGTATGGGCTGGCCTTTCGCCGGACCGTCCGCTTTGGTGTAGTTGAGCTTGCGCAGCAGGTCCATTTCGCTCTGGGTGTTCCAGGCGATCCCTTTCCCGCCGTTACCGATTTTCTCCATCAGCGGGCCGATAGAGGTAAAGCGCTCGTACGTTGCCGGGTAGTCACGCTCAACCGGAATAATGTGCGGCGCGGTTACGCCCGGGATCAGATCGCATTCGCCTTTTTTCCAGTCCTTCACGTCCAGCGGCTGCGCCAGTTCGGCGGCAGAGTCGTGCTGGATAGGCAGCGTTACCACGTCAGTCTCTTTGCCGAGGTGCCCCACGCAGACTTCGGAGAAGGTCTTCGCGATGTCTTTGTAGATTTCCCAGTCGCTTTTTGATTCCCACGCCGGGTCAACGGCCGCAGACAGCGGATGAATAAACGGATGCATATCCGAGGTATTCATGTCGTCTTTTTCGTACCAGGTGGCGGTAGGCAGCACGATGTCGGAATACAGGCAGGTGCTGGACAGACGGAAGTCGAGGGTCACCACCAGATCCAGCTTGCCGTCGAGACCGTTGTCTTTCCACTCCACCTCTTCCGGCTTCACGCCGCCCTGCTTGCCGAGATCTTTCCCCTGGATACCGTTTTCGGTACCGAGCAGGTATTTCAGCATGTACTCGTGGCCTTTACCGGACGAGCCCAGCAGATTGGAGCGCCAGATGAACAGGTTGCGCGGGTGGTTTTTACCGTTTTCCGGCTGTTCTGCCGCGAAGCGGATTGAGCCATCCTTCAGGGATTGCACGGTGTAATCCACCGGTGACATGCCCGCTTTCTTCGCCGCTTCCGCAATGCGCAGCGGGTTAGTGCCCAGCTGCGGCGCAGACGGCAGCCAGCCCATACGCTCGGCGCGCACGTTGAAGTCAATCAGATGGCCGCTGTAGCGGGATTTATCCGCCATCGGCGACAGCAGCTCCTGCGCGGTGACCGTCTCGTAGCGCCACTGGCTGGAGTGGTTATAGAAGTAGGAGGTGCTGTTCATGTGGCGTGCCGGACGCTGCCAGTCAAGGGCAAACGCCAGCGGCTGCCAGCCGGTCTGCGGACGCAGTTTTTCCTGACCCACGTAGTGCGCCCAGCCGCCGCCGCTCTGGCCGACGCAGCCGCAGAAGATCAGCATGTTGATCAGACCGCGGTAGTTCATATCGAGGTGATACCAGTGGTTAAGGCCCGCACCGACGATGATCATGGAACGACCGTGAGTCTTGTCGGCGTTTTCCGCAAACTCGCGGGCGATACGCACGATCTGCGCGCGTGGAACGCCGGTGATCTGCTCCGCCCATGCCGGGGTATAAGCCTTCACGTCGTCATAGCCGGTGGCGCAGTTTTCATCACCCAGACCGCGTTCCAGGCCGTAGTTCGCCATGGTCAGATCATAGACGGTGGTGACCAGCGCGGTAGTCCCGTCGGCCAGCTGCAGGCGTTTCACCGGCAGCTTGTGCATCAGAACGTTTTTCAGCTCAACCTTGTTGAAGTGCTCGGAACCTTCGCCGCCAAAGTACGGGAAGCCCACCTCAGCGATCTCGTCCTGGCTACCCAGCATGCTCAGACGAAGTTCCGTCTCTTCACCGGTCGTGCCGTTACGCTGCTCAAGGTTCCACTTGCCCTTCTCGCCCCAGCGGAAGCCGATAGAGCCGTTTGGCGCCACCAGCTCACCGTTGCTGTTATAGGCGACGGTTTTCCAGTCTGGGTTATTTTCCTGGCCCAGCGCGTCCACCAGATCGGCGGCGCGCAGCGTACGGCCTGCGGCGTAGTAGCCGTCACGCTCTTCGAGCATCACCAGCATCGGCATGTCAGTGTAGCGACGGACGTAGTCGGTGAAGTACTGGCTTGGTTTATCCAGGTGGAACTCGCGCAGCATGACGTGACCCATCGCCATCGCCATCGCGGCATCGGTCCCCTGTTTCGGTGCCAGCCACAGGTCGCACAGCTTGGCGATTTCGGCGTAGTCCGGGGTCACCGCCACGGTTTTGGTGCCTTTGTAACGCACCTCGGTAAAGAAGTGCGCGTCCGGCGTACGGGTCTGCGGCACGTTTGAGCCCCAGGCGATGATGTAGCTGGAGTTGTACCAGTCGGCGGACTCCGGCACGTCGGTCTGTTCGCCCCAGGTCTGTGGAGACGCCGGCGGCAGGTCGCAGTACCAGTCGTAGAAGCTCAGGCAGGTACCGCCGATTAAGGAGAGATAGCGCGCGCCGGAAGCGTAAGAGACCATCGACATCGCCGGGATTGGCGAGAAGCCTGCCACGCGGTCAGGACCGTAGGTTTTCACGGTGTAGACGTTGGAGGCGGCAATCAGCTCGTTCACCTCTTTCCAGGAAGAGCGAACGAAACCACCGCGACCGCGCGCCTGCTTGAAGCTTTTCGCTTTGTCGGCGTCCTCGATGATGGATGCCCACGCATCAACCGGATCGCTGTGCTGCACTTTCGCTTCACGCCACATTTTCATCAGGCGTTTACGCATCAGCGGATATTTGAGACGGTTGGCGCTGTAGAGATACCAGGAGTAGCTGGCGCCACGCGGGCAGCCGCGCGGTTCATGGTTCGGCATATCCGGACGGGTACGCGGATAGTCGGTCTGCTGCATTTCCCAGGTCACCAGACCGTTTTTAACGAAAATCTTCCAGCTACATGAGCCAGTGCAGTTTACGCCGTGGGTAGAACGGACGACTTTGTCATGCTGCCAGCGCTGGCGGTAACCGTCTTCCCAGTCCCGGTTGGTATCCAGAACCTGGCCGTGCCCATCGGCAAACGTTTCGCCCTTCTGCTTGAAGTAGCGAAACCGGTCCAAAAACTTGCTCATCGGGTATCTCCTGTATGGAGCCTGTGGCTCTCTAAATCGACATTGCTGATTTGCAGCGAAGGTAACGCCCTGAAAGAGAGGGAGAATTGATAACGATCAAGACGACGAGGGACTTTCAGGCGAGGGATTACACCAAATACCACCAAAGCGGTATCTTTATAAATTTCATATCTATATGAAATATAAGGTTATTTCAATTTCATCCTACAAAAGACCAGGCAAAATTTAACATCTCAGGTATTAAGGGGTAGAGCGCCCTGGAAAGCGATGGCGATCACAGTGTTGCCTGCGGAGTTCCTCAGCTGGGCTTTCAGTATGTTGTAACTATTTTGGCCCCAAAAAAAACGCGGCCCGAAGGCCGCGTAAACGGATAATCACACTTACTTATTTTTTTTGGTATTACGGCCATATACCAGCCACGTAATCACAACGCAGGCGATATAGAAGATGAGGAAGACCTTCATTGCACCCGCCGGAGAGCCGGTCAGATCCAGCGAGATGCCGAACGCTTTCGGAATAAAGAAGCCGCCAATTGCGCCAATCGCAGAGATAAAGCCCAGTGCTGCAGCCGTATCCGTTGCCGCTTCACGCATCGCCTGCTCTTCGCTTCCGCCCTGCGCCTTCACGCGGTCCATCGTCAGCTTACGGAAGATCACGGAGATCATCTGGAAGGTAGACGCACTCCCCAGCCCGGCCGTCAGGAACAGCACCATAAATACGCCGAAGAAGGCGATGAAGCTCCCGCCCTGTCCGTCAGCAGGCAGCGTCAGGAACAGCAGCGCACAGAAGACTGCCATCACGACGAAGTTAACCAGCGTCACGCGGGTCCCGCCCAGACGGTCGGATACCATGCCGCCCAGCGAACGCGCCAGGGCGCCAATAAACGGACCGAAGAAGGCGAATTGCAGGATCTGCACGTCCGGGAACTGCGTTTTCGACAGCATCGCGAAGCCCGCCGAGAAGCCGATAAACGAACCGAAGGTCGCCAGATACAGCAGCGCCATCACCCAGAGGTGTCCACGCTTCAGCACCGGCAGCTGTTCGCTCAGCGACGCCTTCGACGCGGACAGGTCATTCATAAAGAACCAGGCTGCAAGGGTGAAGACCACGAGGAACGGCACCCAGATCCAGGCTGCGTTTTGCAGATAGAGGGAAGAACCATCCGCCTGCTCAACGCCACCGCCGCCAAAGGCTGCAAAAATGGAGACCGAGATCGCCAGGGGAGCGATCAGCTGCATCACGCTCACGCCCATATTGCCCAGACCGCCGTTAATCCCCAGCGCGCCGCCCTGCTTCGCTTTCGGGAAGAAGAAGCTGATGTTCGCCATGCTGGAGGCGAAGTTCGCCCCGGCAAAGCCGCACAGCAGGGAGATAATCACGAACACGCTGAACGGCGTGGAGGTATCCTGCACCGCGAAGCCGAGCCACACGCAAGGGACGATCATGATGCCCGTACTGAACGCCGTCCAGCGACGGCCGCCGAAGACCGGCACCATAAACGCGTAAGGGACGCGCAGCAGCGCGCCTGACAGCGACGGCAGCGCGGTCAGCATAAACAGCTGATCGGTTGTGAACGTAAACCCGACTTTAGGCAGGTTTACCGCCACCGCGCTAAACAACATCCACACGCAAAACGCTAACAACAAGCACGGCACGGAAATCCACAGATTCCGGCTTGCTACACGATGGCCGCGCTGTTGCCAGAACGCCGGATCCTCTGGACGCCAGTCAGTAATAACGGCACCATTTTCCCTTTCGGGAGCGGATGAGTGACTCATAGACACCTCTGATTCTCGAATGATGCTGCAAACATTAGGGTTTTAGGGCGGCGGTAAGTTGATATAAATCAAAGGAAAAGTGGGAGGATTTGCGGCGTAAAATAAGGCCTCACCCTTAGTGAGTAGGCTAATTCGGTAAAAAAGACGTGGTTTTTCACGGTACTGACGGTTCCCTGCAGCGCCCACCTCTTCCCCCCTACTCCGTTGGCAATTTAGGGGTAATCCTTTATTGGTATGGGTATACTCCAGGGTATGCACCAGAATAGCGCCATTCCTGCAAGCAGGCCACGTCAGGAGCACGCCCACTCTATGTTAAAAAGATGCTTATCTCCGCTAACGCTCGTGAATCAGCTCGCCCTGATTGTTTTGCTGTCCACCGCCATCGGCGTGACCGGCATGGCGATCTCCGGCTGGCTGGTACAAGGGGTACAGGGTAATGCGCATGCCATCAACGAGGCAGGCTCGCTACGCATGCAGAGTTACCGTCTGCTGGCGGCGGTTCCGCTGACGCAGGACGATCGGCCTTTAATCGATGAAATGGAGCGCACGGCGTTCAGCCCCGAGCTGGAAAATGCCGCCATCCGTGCCGGTCAGCAATCCCAGTTGAACGCCCTTCAGGGGTACTGGCACACCCAGCTGCAGCCGGGCCTGAAACAGGCACGCAGTACAGAAGCCGTTGCCCAGGACGTGGCGGGGTTTGTCTCCCGCATTGACGCGCTGGTCTCCGCGTTCGACCAGACGACCGAATTACGCATCGACCGGGTGGTGATGGTGCACCGGGCCATGGCGCTGTTTATGGGGCTGCTGCTGATCTTCACCATCGTCTGGCTCCGCGCGCGTCTGCTGAATCCCTGGAAACAGCTGCTGGCGATGGCCCGCGCGGTCACCGCACGCGATTTTACCCAGCGCACGCACATTAGCGGGCGCAACGAGATGGCCATGCTCGGCCAGGCACTCAATACCATGTCGGCAGAGCTCTCCGAGAGCTACGCGGTGCTGGAGCAGCGCGTACAGGAAAAAACGGCCGGGCTGGAGCAGAAAAACGAGATCCTCTCTTTCCTCTGGCAGGCCAACCGTCGCTTGCACATGCAGGTGCCGCTATGTGAACGTCTCTCACCGGTGCTGAATGGCCTGCAAAAGCTGACCCTGCTGCGCGATCTGGAGCTGCGGGTCTACGATGTGGAAGACGAAGAGAACCACCAGGAATTTACCTGTCAGTCCGATATGTCCTGCGATGACAAAGGCTGCCATCTTTGCCCTCGCGGCCTGCCGCCGCTGACCTCCGGCGGCACGACCCTGAAGTGGCGCCTGACGGACAGCCACACTCAGTACGGCATTCTGCTGGCCACCCTGCCAACCGGACGCCACCTGAGCCACGACCAGCAGCAGCTGGTGGATACGCTGGTTGAACAGCTGACGGCCACGCTGGCGCTCGACAGGCATCAGGAAAAACAGCAGCAGCTGATCGTCATGGAAGAGCGCGCGACCATCGCCCGCGAGCTGCACGACTCCATCGCCCAGTCGCTTTCCTGTATGAAAATGCAGGTGAGCTGCCTGCAGATGCAGGATGCGGAGATGCCCGACAGCAACAAGCAGCTGCTCAGCCAGATCCGCAACGAGCTGAACACCTCCTGGGTGCAGCTGCGCGAGCTGCTGACCACCTTCCGTCTGCAGCTGACCGAGCCGGGCCTGCGCCCGGCGCTGGAATCCAGCTGTCACGAATTTAGCGCCCGGCTGGGGTTCCCGGTGAAGCTGGATTACCAGCTGCCGCCGCGCTTTGTCCCCTCCCATCAGGCCATACATTTACTGCAGATCGCCCGCGAAGCGCTGAGCAACGTGCTTAAACACGCTGAAGCAACGGCGGTCACGGTCACCGTCAGCCAGCACGACAATCAGGTGAAACTGACGGTTCACGATAACGGCCGCGGCGTGCCGGAAAATGCCGAACGCACTAACCACTATGGTTTAATCATTATGCGAGACCGCGCCCAAAGCCTGCGCGGTGATTGCCAGGTTCGCCGGAGAGAGACGGGCGGCACGGAAGTTGTCGTCACCTTTATTCCCGAGAAACCGCTTACAACTGCTCAAGGAGATACCCATGACTAATCAGGAACCGGCATCCATCCTGTTGATCGACGACCATCCGATGCTGCGTACTGGCGTGAAACAGCTGGTCAGCATGGCGCCCGATATCACCGTGGTGGGCGAAGCCAGCAACGGCGAACAGGGCATTGAGCTTGCCGAATCCCTCGATCCCGATCTGATCCTGCTCGATCTGAATATGCCGGGCATGAACGGACTGGAGACCCTCGACAAGCTGCGGGAAAAATCGCTTTCCGGACGCATCGTCGTCTTTAGCGTGTCGAACCATGAAGAGGATGTGGTCACGGCGCTGAAGCGCGGGGCGGATGGCTATCTGCTGAAAGACATGGAGCCGGAAGATCTGCTTAAGGCGCTGCAGCAGGCGGCGGCGGGCGAGATGGTATTGAGCGAAGCCTTAACGCCGGTGCTGGCCGCCAGCCTGCGCGCCAACCGCGCCACCTCTGACCGTGACGTCAGCCAGCTCACGCCGCGCGAGCGCGACATTCTCAAGCTCATTGCCCAGGGCCTGCCGAACAAAATGATCGCTCGCCGCCTGGACATCACCGAAAGCACGGTCAAAGTGCACGTGAAGCATATGCTGAAGAAAATGAAGTTAAAATCTCGCGTTGAAGCCGCCGTGTGGGTGCATCAGGAACGCATTTTCTAAGGATTACTCCTCCGGCAGCAGCTTCCAGCGCGGGTCGTCATCAGGCAATGCGACCAGCGGCTGCACCACAGCAAGCGTGATCTCATTGGACGAGACGCGCTGGCCTTTCTCATCTTCTACCACTGCCGAGAGGTGCCAGCGGTTTGTCGCACCTTCCTGTTCATTCCAGGCAGGTATAATCACGCTCCAGCCGTCTGCGCTGTTACTTTTGGCCGGCGACGTCAGGCTCAATGCCTGCGTATCCCCCTGCCAGTGGATCTGACGGATGCCGTGCGTGCTGCGAACCTGCAGCTTCAGCATAACGGTCTCGCCCCCTTTCAGATCCCACGGCGGCGTGGCCAGCCAGACGGACAGCGTTTTACGCTGGCGGAACTCCATCACCGGCAGGCTAGTGCGTTCCGGTGAATCGTAGCGGCTGCCGCGCAGGGATCGCGTCGCGGCGACCTCATCGGCGGTAAGCTGCTTAGCCAGCGGCACGCCAAAGCGGTAGTTGAGCTTCAACCCAAGGTTATTCTGGCTCTCGCCGCTTTCGCCCTGCTTGTGCCCGGCGGTCAACGTGACCAGCGGAACGGGGGTATAGTTAAGCCCCAGATTGACCGCAACCGGATTGTGGTACCCGGTTCCACTGTTGAACAGGTCAACGTTATCGCCAAAGTACTGCTCAACGCTGACGCTGGTGTTCAGGTGATGAAACCACGGCAACCAGGCTTTAGCGGTCACGTCATATCCGCGCGCCATGCGCTGCTCCTGAACGTCAGATCGCGCGCGCCATCCGGCAAAGGGCTGATAGTAGTTCGCTGAGAGGCGCAGATTTTCCCCCCACGCTTCCGCGCCCAGCCCGGCACGCTGCAGGTTTTCATCGAGAAGATTATCGTAAAAGGTGTTGTAGCCCAGCAGCCATTTCCCCGCGACCCAGCGCTGACCGATTCCGGCGTTACTGACCAGGCCATCCGTCTGCTGCGTCAGGCCAAGCTGGCTCCAGCTGAGGTAACGGTTAGTATCATTCCACGGAATAAACCAGCTCCCGCTGCTGCCGTTAAATTTGCCGTCATTATCCACCAGCACGTTCACGCTGGCGTTTCCCCAGGGCGACAGCCAGGACTCAATCTGCTGGTTCACTTCCCCGCTTACCGCGTCGCGCACCTGACCAAAGGCAAACTGACGCGCCTGCTCGCCGGTCGTCAGCCCGTTGTCGGTCATGCTGGCTTCACCGAAGGCTTTCGCCATTTCGGCGAGGTGTTTCTCCCCTTCGCCCGTTGGCGCCGCCAGGCCGAGATCGGGCAGACTATCCCCATTATTATCAAAGGGGTGCTGCGCCTGATGCATAAAGGAATTCGGCGCACCGTGAACGGCTCCGGCCGTAAGAAGGGGGAGTAAAAACAGCAAACGAATGCGGGACGATACAACCATCAACGTCGTCAATAAGAACCTGTGTTTATGAATAAACTCTTATTATGTTAACGCGATAAGCCCTGAAATGCAGTTCTGGCGGACATTTCAGGATTATCCTGAAACAGCCCTTTCAGCTCCGGCACGCAGGAACCACAGTTCGTACCACAGCGCAGCTTCGCCCCCAGCGCGGTGACGGAATCACACCCTCCGGCAATCGCCTCCCGTATCGCCTCTTCCCCGACGCTGAAACAGCTGCAGATAATACGTCCCGGATCCATCGCCTTCCCGACGCTCTGCCCGTTCAACAGGGCGTGGCGTTCTGCGGGCAGCACGGGGGGTGAATGAAAAGCGGCTTCAATCACCGTATGCGCCAGCGCCGGTAACGCGGTACCTTCCCAGAAACCCAGCATAAGCTGGCCTTCATGCCAGGCCAGCACGCTGCTGCGTTCACCGGTCTGCGCAACCTGCAGCTGCCAGCCCCGGCCGCTGGCGTATTCCATTACCCACGACAGCAGCGGTTTATCGCACGCCACCGTCAGGCGTGAAGCTTTACGCCACCAGTAAACCGAAGAGGGCATTTCCAGCCCTTCGCGGGCATAGAGTTCTCCCTGCCAGACGGGCTGCCAGGGCTGGATTCTGACGGCGGTTTGTTTACTCTCCGGCTGGCCCGAAACCGGATCGCAGCGCCCTTCCACCAGCGCATTCACCTTTCCCTGGCGGGCAAACGCAGCGTTCCAGTGCATCGGGGCAAAAGCGTTCCCTTCACGCTGGGCGTCGCTGATGCGCACTCTTGCTACCATGACGCCGCGCGGCGAACTGATGCGCGCCAGCTGGCCGTCGCACAGGGAAAACCGAACGGCGTCTGCGGGGCAAACCTCAACAAAGGGTTCGGCGATATGCTGCATCAGTCTGGCCACATATCCTGTTCGCGTCATGGTATGCCACTGATCGCGGATGCGCCCCGAGTTGAGAATCAGCGGGTACAACGCGCTGACCGTCGCACCGTGCGACTGTGGGTCAACGGGAACAATGTTTCGGCACGGGAAATCCCCCCCAGGCCACTGCCAGGGCTCAAGCCGCTCCCACTCCTCACGGGTAAGCGTAGCCAGGTCATGAAGGTTTAACGCCCGCGCGCCGTCATTTTCAAAGGCCGTCAGCGCCGCATGCTCGCAAAAAATCTCGTGGGGATGCAGCCAGGCAAAGGCGTCGCCGTGACCCAGCCGTTTCGCCACCTGCGCGACGATCCACCAGTCCGGCTTTGCCTCACCGGGCGCGGGCAGGAACGCGCGCTGGCGCGAAATGCGTCGCTCGGAATTGGTTACCGTGCCGTCCTTCTCTCCCCAGGCCAGCGCCGGAAAGCGAATATGGGCAAACCGGCTGGTGTCGGTATCATTCATCACCTCAGAGACAATGACCAGCGGGCAGCGCCCCAGCGCCTGACACACCGCGTGGCTGTCCGGCAGCGAGACGGCAGGATTGGTGCCCATGATCCACACCGCCTTCACCTCACCGCGGGCAATGGCGTCAAACAGCTCCACCGCCATCAAGCCCGGCGTCTGCGCAAGCCGTTCCGTTCCCCAGAAACGCGCCACCCGCGAGAGATCGTCCGGCTCAAAGTTCATGTGCGCCGCCAGCTGATTTGCCAGCCCGCCCACCTCTCTTCCGCCCATCGCGTTTGGCTGTCCGGTCAGCGAAAACGGGCCGCAGCCCGGACGGTTAAATTTTCCGCTGGCAAGGTGCACGTTAATGATGGCGCTGCATTTGTCGCTGCCGCTGGAGGACTGGTTGATTCCCATGGTGTAGAGCGTGATGGCCCGGGGCACCGTCATAAACCAGTCGTAAAACGTACCAATATCCTGCGGCGAGAGGCCGCAAAACGCCGCCACGCGGGATATCGGCCACGCGTCCGTTCCCTGAATGACATTAAGCAGACCGACGAACAGCCCGGCGTCGCTGCCGGGAGTGAGCGCCAGATGCAGGTCAGCAATATCACAGGAGGCGGTTCTGCGCGGATCGATGATCACCACTTTCATCTCCGGATTGTTGTGCTTTGCCTGTACCAGGCGCTGATACAGCACCGGATGCGTCCAGGCCGCGTTTGAGCCCACCAGCACCACCAGATCGCTGTTTTCCACATCCTCGTAGCTGCACGGCACGACGTCTTCACCAAAGGCGCGCTTGTAGCCAACGACCGCCGATGACATGCAGAGCCGGGAGTTGGTATCAATGTTCGCCGCGCCGATAAACCCTTTCATCAGCTTATTGGCGGCGTAATAATCCTCGGTAAGCAATTGCCCAGACGCGTAAAACGCCACCGCCTGCGGCCCCCATTTGTCGATAATGTCCTGGAGGCGCTCGCCTGCCGCTCCCAGCGCCTGCGCCCAGGCCACCTCAGCACCGTCAACAACGGGGCGCAGCAATCGCCCCTGTAACCCCATTGTTTCCCCCAGGGCCGATCCTTTCACGCACAAGCGGCCAAAGTTCGCAGGATGGGTTTCATCCCCCCGAACGCTGACCGTTTCACCGTCCACGCGGGCGACCACGCCGCAGCCGACCCCGCAGTAGGGGCACGTTGTCCGGATTTCCGTCATGAGGCCTCCGCACGCATTACCAGGGCATCATTACCGACCCACACCTTGCCGTTCTCAATTTTGACCGGCCAGGCGCGCACCGCGGGTTCGCCGTTCTCCACCTGACAGCCGTCGCGCAGGCGGATACGCTGCTTGTAGAGCGGGGAAATTACCACCGGCTCCCCCGCCGCATCGCCAAGAATGCCGCGGGAAAGCACGTTCGCGCTGCTCTCAGGCTCCCGATCGTCAAGGGCGTAAACGGTTTTGCCAAAGCGGAACAGCGCGATCGGCTTACGCCCAAGCCGCGCGCCGATTCCCGCCTGCTCGGGGATATCGTCGATGCCGCAGATTTCCTGCCAGCGCTTGCTTTCATCAGACGGCGCGACGTTCACCGTCGTGCGGAACAGCGCCAGACGGTTCGGATCGTTAAGCGTGGTTTGCCATTCGCACTGGTAGGTTTCCACCACCCGGGCCATCTCCTGCTCCAGCTCGTGGGCGATGCCCAGGCTGTCGTTGAGGATCACCTCCCGCAGGTAGTCGAGACCGCCTTCCAGGTTGTCCATCCAGGTGCTGGTGCGCTGCAGGCGATCCGCCGTGCGGATGTAGAACATCAGGAAACGGTCAACGGTGCGGATCAGCGTGTCATCATCGAGATCGCTGGCGAAGAGATCCGCGTGGCGCGGCTTCATCCCGCCGTTGCCGCACAGGTAGAGGTTCCACCCCTTATCGGTGGCAATCACCCCCACGTCTTTACTCTGCGCCTCGGCGCATTCGCGGGTACAGCCTGAGACCGCCATTTTGATTTTGTGCGGGGCGCGCAGGCCTTTGTAACGGTGCTCGAGCCTGACCGCGAGGCCGGTGGAGTCCTGCACGCCGTAGCGACACCAGGTCGACCCGACGCAGGATTTCACCGTGCGCAGGGATTTGCCGTAGGCGTGCCCGGTTTCAAATCCGGCTTCCACCAGCGCCTGCCAGATCTCCGGCAGCTGTTCGAGCGTGGCGCCAAACAGGTCGATACGCTGGCCGCCGGTGATTTTGCTGTACAGGCTGTAGCGTTTCGCAATCTGGCCGATGGCGATCAGCCCGTCGGCGGTCACTTCCCCCGCAGGCATGCGTGGCACAATGGAGTAGGTACCGTCCTTCTGGATATTGGCGAAGTAGCGGTCGTTGGTGTCCTGCAGCGGCAGGTGTGCCGGTTTCAGCAGATACTCGTTCCAGCAGGAGGCGAGCACTGACCCCACCAGTGGCTTACAAATTTCGCACCCGTGTCCCTGACCGTAGCGGCTAATAAGCTGGTCAAAGGTGCGGATATGGTTGACGCGCACGAGGTGGTAAATCTCCTGACGCGAGTACGGGAAGTGTTCGCAGATGTCCTTTTTCACCTCCACGCCCTGTGCCGCCAGCTGGAACTCCATCACCTGCTTCACCAGTGCGCTACATCCTCCGCAGCCGGTCGCCGCTTTGGTGCACTGCTTAATCGCGCCGATATCCGTTGCGCCCGCACTTACCGCCTGACAGATATCGCCTTTGCTGACGTTATGACACGAACAGATTTGTGCGCTTTCCGGCAGCGCTGCCACGCCGAGCGCTTTTGGCGCACTGCCTGACGAGGCGGGTAAGATCAGCGTTTCCGGCTCTTTTGGCAGGGCTATCCCGTTGAGCATCATCTGTACCAGCGTGGCGTATTCGCTGGCATCACCCACCAGCACGCCGCCGAGCAGCGTTTTGCCGTCGTGGCTGACCACGATTTTCTTGTAGATTTGCTGCGGGCCGTGCGTCCACTGGTAGCTCAGCGCCCCCGGCGTGCGGCCGTGAGCATCGCCGAACGAGGCCACGTCCACGCCCAGCAGCTTGAGTTTGGTGCTCATATCCGCGCCGGCGAAGGTTTTCTCCTCTCCCGCCAGCGCGGCGGCGGCCACCCTCGCCATCTGGTAGCCGGGCGCAACCAGCCCGAAGATTTTCCCTTCCCACAGGGCGCATTCACCAATGGCCAGCACGTCCGGATCGGAGGTCTGACAGCGGTCGTCAATGCCGATCCCGCCGCGTTCGCCGATAGCCAGCCCGCTGCTGCGCGCCAGCGCGTCCTGCGGACGAATGCCGGCAGAAAAGACCACCATGTCTGTTTCAAGCTGTTCACCATCGGCAAAGCGCAGCACCAGCCCGCCGTCCGCGGCGGCGATCTCCGTCGTTGCTTTACTGGTATGCACACCGACGCCCAGCGCCTCGATTTTCTTGCGCAGCATCGCCGCGCCGTCGTTGTCGAGCTGGACCGCCATCAGATTGGGCGCAAACTCCACCACGTGAGTTTCCAGCCCGAGCTGCTTCAGGGCATTCGCCGCCTCCAGCCCCAGCAGCCCGCCGCCAATCACGACACCGCGGCGTGAGCCCGCCGCGTGCGCCGCAATCTTGTCCAGGTCGTCAAGGGTGCGGTAGACAAAACAGCCCGGCAGATCGTTTCCCGGCACGGGCGGCACGAACGGGTATGAGCCGGTCGCCAGCACCAGCTTGTCCCAGTGGGTTTCGTGCCCGCTGGCGCTACGCACCACGCGCGCGTCGCGATCGATAGCGACAATCTGCTGCGACAGGCGCAGCTCAATGCCGTTGTCGGCAAAGAAATCCCCCTCCACCAGCGAAAGCGACGCCGCGCTGCGGCCGCCAAAATATTCCGACAGATGCACGCGGTCATAGGCGGCATAGCGCTCCTCGCCAAAGACAACGATCTGATACTGCTGATGCAGATTGCGGTTAACGCAGTCTTCGAGGAAATGATGGCCGACCATACCGTGCCCAACCACCACCAGAGTAGGTTTTGTCATAGCGTTCTGTCCTGCAACCTGCGGTTGCGTAGTGAAACGATCGAACAGCCAGTCCGCGTGCGCGGGCGCAGCCGTTGCCAGTAAATCGGTAAATGTTGCCGCGCTGCGGCAGTCCCCCATCAGCAGCACGCCAGCCAGCGCCCCCTGATGGATCAGTAAACGACGATAGTGACGGGTCAGCGGATCCCATGCGCTCCAGACCACATCGCCCTCCTGCTCTGCCGCGCGACCGAGACTGAACAGCTCCACGCCGGTCACCTTGAGGCGCATGCCGTTGTCGGTCAGAACAAACGGCGCGGTGACGTCTCCGGCCAGCCGTGCGGCGAGGATATCCGCCTGCGCCAGACAGGGGGCGACCAGGCCAAACGTCTGGCCGTCAATTTCACAGCACTCGCCAATGGCGTAGACGTCCGGCACGGAGGTTTGCATCTGGTGATCCACCACGATGCCGCGCGCGCAGCGAATGCCGCTGGCCTGCGCCAGCACGACGTTGGGCTGCACGCCCGTCGCCAGCACCACGCGCGCGGCGGTGACGCTGCGTCCGTTCAGCAGCGTCACGCTATTCCCGTCAATCGCCGCGATGCCAGAGGCGAGCTCACAGCGCACGCCCCGCGCCGCCAGCGCCTCTTCCACCAGCACGCCCGCCTGCTCATCCAGCTGCTGCTCCATCAGCCACGGACCGCGATGAACAAGGGTGACGTTGTCCCCTGAGCGCGCCAGCGCTGCCGCCGTCTCAACCCCGAGCACGCCGCCGCCCAGCACTACCGCCGGACCGGCGATCGCCCGAATGGCCCGGATATCCTCCAGGGTACGGAACGTGAAGACATGCGTCGCATTGCAGCCGGAAATTGGAGGAACAAAGGGGGTTGAGCCGGTGGCAAACACCAGCGCATCCCAGCCCAGCGTGCGGGCGGTGGTTTGCACTTCCCGCGTGTCCACATTCACGGCGAGCGCCTTTTCGCCCCGCAGCACCGTCACGCCCCGTTCCTGGTACCAGTCGTCATTCTGAAGACAGATGCCCGCCGCCGTTTTTTCACCGCCCAGCACCGGCGAAAGCTGGATGCGGTTATAGGCATGCTCCGGCTCGTCACCGATGACGGTAATGGCGAAACGATCGGCAGCACGCCCGGTGAGCGAGGCAATCAGCCACGTGGCCGCCATGCCATTCCCGATAATGACCAGTCGCATCAAAGCCCCCTCGCTACGCCGCTTTCGGCTGCTTTTCATAGAGGAAATGCAGGATCTGCTGGCGCATGTGGTGATAGCGGCTGTCGTCGGCCAGCTGCACCCGGTTACGCGGGCGCGGCAGGTCAACGTGCAGGATCTCCCCGACGGTCGCCGCCGGGCCGTTGGTCATCATCAGCACGCGATCGGAGAGCAGCACCGCCTCGTCCACGTCGTGGGTAATCAGCACAATGGTGGTGTTCAGCGCCTGCTGGATCTGCATCACCGAGTCCTGCAGATGGGCGCGCGTCAGCGCATCCAGCGCGCCGAAGGGTTCATCCATCAGCAGGACTTTCGGCTTCATCGCCAGCGCGCGGGCTATCCCGACGCGCTGCTTCATGCCGCCGGAGATCTCCCCCGGGCGCTTGTGCAGGGCGTGCCCCATCTGCACGCGGTCGAGGTTGTGCTCAATCCACTCCCGGCGCTCCGACTTGCTCATGCTGTGGCGAAACACGTGATCTACCGCCAGGGCCACGTTGTCGAAGCAGGTGAGCCACGGCAGCAGCGAATGGTTCTGGAATACCACCGCGCGCTCCGGACCCGGCCCGGCAATTTCGCGGTTGTCGCAAATCAGCCCGCCTTCCGTCGGCAGCGTGATCCCAGCGATAAGGTTAAGCAGCGTCGATTTACCGCAGCCGGAGTGCCCAATCAGGCTGACGGTTTCGCCCTCATGGATATCAAAGGAGACGTTCTGCAGCGCCAGAAATTCGCCGCTGGCGGTGGAAAAACGCTGGCTCACGGCCTGGACCTGGATTAATGGTTTCATGTTCGCTCCTTATTTTTCCTGCCAGCTAAAACGACGGGCGATCAGCATCAGCCCCTGCTCCAGCAGCAGCCCGACCACGCCAATGATGACGATGGCGATGAGAATGTTTTCGACGTTGAGGTTGTTCCACTCGTTCCAGATCCAGAAACCGATCCCTAAACCGCCGGTCAGCATCTCGGCGGCGACAATCACCAGCCAGGCGATGCCGATGGAGAGGCGCACCCCGGTCAGCACCGCGGGCAACACCGCCGGGAAGAGAATGCGGCGCATGATGGTCCACTCGGAAAGCTGCAGCACCCGGGCCACGTTGAGGTAGTCCTGCGGAATACGCCGCACGCCTTCGGCGGTGTTGATCACCATCGGCCAGATGGAGCAGATAAAAATGGTCCAGCTCGACGCGGGCTCCGCTTTCTGGAACAGCAGCAGGCCGATGGGCAGCCAGGCCAGCGGGCTAACCGGGCGTAACAGCGCGATCAGCGGGCCGAACATGCGCGAAAAAAAGGTGAAGCGGCCAATCAGGAAACCGAGCGGGATCCCGGCGAACGCGGCCAGGCCAAAGCCCACCGCCACGCGCTGTAATGAGGCGAGCACGTTCCAGCCGATGCCCATGTCGTTTGGCCCGTCGCGATAAAACGGATCGGCAAACAGGGTAATAGCGGAATCGAGCGTGCTGAGCGGCGTCGGGAAACCTTTGCTGTTAATCGCCGCCAGCTGCCAGAGCACCACCAGCAGTCCCAGCCCCAGAAAAGCCGGAATGATGCGCTGAAGGATCGCGTTAATCCGACGCGCAAACGTCGGCGTACGGCGGCGAACCTGCACCGGAGGCAGGACAATCACCTCTCCACTCTCCGGCGTCTCGCGTGATTTTGTCTTTTGCAGATGCTGCATAATCAGGCCCCTTTACGGTGAATGGCGAAACGGCTGGCGTATCCTTCCGGGTCGGTACCGTTCCAGACGGTGCCGTCCATCAATGTGCTGCTGCGTAGTGGTGAAGTCGGTGTGGTAATGCCCCCCACCGCCGTGGCGGCATCCTGCCAGACCGCCGTCTGGTTAATGCGTTGTGCGATGCACGCGTAGTCCGGGGCGGCTTTGAGCAAGCCCCAGCGGCGGAACTGGGTTAAGAACCACATGCCGTCGGAGTGATACGGGTAGCTGACGGCCCCCTCGTTGAAGAAGCGGATCGGGTGCGCGTCCTGCCAGCGCTGGCCCAGGCCGTTGTCGTACTCGCCGAGCATGCGTCCGGTGAGATACTGCTCTTTGCAGTTGAGCCACGCCCGGCGGGAGAGGATCTGCGCGGTTTCGCGTTTGTTTTCCGGGGAGGCCTCAATCCAGCGCGCCGCCTCCAGCACTGCGCTCACCAGCGCCCGGGCGGTGTGCGGGTTTTTCTCCACCCAGTCGCGACGGGTGCCGAGGATTTTTTCCGGATGATCGGCCCAGATGGACTGAGACGTCGCAGCGGTAAAACCGATGCGGTCGTTGATGGCACGCGCGTTCCACGGCTCGCCGACGCAAAAGCCGACCATGTTGCCAATGCGCATGTTCATCACCATCTGCGGCGGCGGCACCACCACCGTGCGCACGTCGTCAAAGGGGTGAATGCCCGCGCTGGCCAGCCAGTAGTAGAGCCACATGGCGTGCGTCCCGGTCGGGAAGGTGTGCGCGAAGGTATAGGTGCCAGGCGCCTGCTGCCCAATCCGCTTTTTCAGCCCGTCAAGGTCACGAACGCCCTTCTCTTCCAGATCGCTGGAGAGCGTAATCGCCTGACCGTTCTGGTTGAGGGTCATCAGGTTAGCCATCTGCTGTGGCTTGCCGGCGATGCCCAGCTCCAGTCCGTACAGCAGGCCGTAAAGAATGTGCGCGGCATCGAGTTCGCCCGCCACCAGCTTGTCGCGCACCGCCGCCCAGCTCGCCTCTTTGGTGGGCACGATGGTAATACCGTATTTTTTATCAAACCCTTTCAGCGCCGCGATAACCACCGGGGCACAGTCGGTCAGCGGGATAAACCCGATGCGCACTGTTTCCTGCTCCGGTTTATCCGAGCCTGCCGCCCATGCGGCCTGCATGACACCCGGCAACAGCATTGCACCACTCGCCAGCATGCTGGCCTGCAAAAAACGCCGTCTCGACAAATCCGCCATGACCACTCCTGAAAAAAAACCAAAAAAAAGCGCCCACGGTGCCGAAGCACCAGTGGACGCCTTTATCCCGAAGACGGATGCACCGCCGTTGGCGCATCGTCAAAAATGGTTAATCTGATAATGCAAAGTGAATGCCAGGTTTTAACACACTGTTTCTTGCGGCGCTTACCGTTATTCCCTCGCCTTTACGCACCGCAAACAGGCATAAAATGCCCACTGACCGTGCAGCTACTCCTTTGGTGTTACCTGCCATACATTCTTCACCATGAGCAGCGCGCGGGCGATATCCACCATCCTTTGGTTCTTGTCCATCGCCATTTTGCGCAGCGCCGTCCAGGCCTGTTCCTCACTCATATTCTGGTGGGTCATCAGCACGCTCTTCGCTTTATCAATGATTTTGCGCTCTTCAAGCGTATCGCGCAGCGACGCAAGCTGACGTGAGAGCTGCTCTATCTCGCGCGCCTGCTGGCGAACCAGGGTAAGCAACGGTTTTTCCGGATAGCGGATCGGCGGGTCATCCTGTTCATCGCCGGGGAGCGCGTACTCATCGTCACGGTGAATGCATTCGTCCACCGCGACCATCAGATCGGCGATGATCGTCTCCTCCAGCGTGCGCAGATGCTCAAGGCGCGCGGTTTGCAGAGCAAACCAGGCCAGCGCCGTAAGGCCGTTATCGGCGGCGGGCTGGCGGGTACAGGCCACGCGCCGGAGCTGCTCCGTTTCACGATCGGGCTGACAGTGCATTGAAAAGGTGGTCTGAACGTCAGCGGAGCTGTGTGAGAGAAAGATCTCAAAGCAGGCCTGCTGCCCGTCAATGCGGTCAACCAGCCTCTGACGAGTCACATCATCGAAAAAACCCTGCGTGAAGCCAATCGCCCCCAGCGCCCGCTCCTGTCCCGCCAGTTCCTTGCCCTGCATCAGGCTATAAAGCGCGACAAAACGTCCTGCGATTTGCGGATCGTCAATGCTGTCATTAAGCTGCGGCACGATACTGAGCAGATGGCGAAGCATGCGGGAGTAGTGTTCCATCGCCTGGGGTGCCGTTACCGTCTGCTGAATCACACCGTCACGCAGCGCGGGAAGCGTCTCCAGGCTCAGGAGCGCGCCGCCGATGCGTTCACAGACGGCACTTCCCGGAATCGGCGACTGTGTTTCAAGAATGCCGTAAAGGGCTGCGAGGTTTTCATCCACCAGCGCCCGGCTGGCTTTGCATTCGGGAGCGTACAGCTTGCCCTGTGAGCAGAGCCAGACGTTGGACGCCCCGCGCTCGCACTGTAACATGTGCACCAGTTGGCTAATGCCGTGCACAAGCACGCCCAGCTGTGCCAGCTTGCTGAACTGCTCCTGGCGCATCATCTTTGCGCGCGTGAGCCATTCGGCAGCGCCTGGCGAAATGCCTGCCATTAATGTCATGCTTACTCTCCCGGACAGCGAAACTCCGGAGAATTAAGCAAGATTCGTGCCTTTATAAGAACAGGAGTCAACATGCAGAAGATTGTGATCGTCGCCAACGGTGCGGCCTACGGCAGCGAATCCCTTTTCAACAGCCTGCGCCTGGCGATCGCGCTACGTGAAAAAGAGAGCGATCTGGCGTTACGCCTCTTTTTATTGTCGGACGCCGTCACCGCCGGGCTGAAGGGACAAAAGCCGGCCGAGGGCTATAACATTCAGCAGATGCTGGAGATCCTGACCGCACAAAACGTGCCGGTGAAGCTGTGCAAAACCTGCACCGACGGGCGCGGCATGACCGGACTGCCGCTGATTGATGGCGTAGAAATTGGTACGCTGGTTGAACTGGCCGAGTGGACGCTGTCCGCTGATAAAGTATTAACTTTTTAATAATAAACCCGTAAAAATATTATTTTCTTATGGACGCGGTTTCAGCATCAAGTTTACCTGCGGGGTTGCCGATAGGCATGGAAACAACACAGCAGGTATTTCACTTATGTTCAGATCGATTCGTGCACGCATCATCGCGGCGACGGCAGGCTGTCTGGTCGTCGCCCTTCTCCTCAACACCGTTATTAACTTCCAGGTCACACGCCAGGATAACCAGCAGTCACAGCGCGATATCCTGACCAGCACCAGCGCCAGCCATAACATGGCGATTGCCGACTGGGTAAAAAGCAAGATGACGGTTATCGCCTCTGCCCAGACCGTTGCGCTGAGTGACGACCCGGTTCCGGTGTTTAAACAGCTTGCGCAGGCGGGTGGATTCACCAACGTTTATGTCGGCTACGCCAGCAAAACGGCGAAATTCTCTGAGCCCGCGGGCGTACCTGCGGATTATGACCCGACCATTCGCCCGTGGTATCAGCAGGTGGTCAGCACGGACGGCCCGGTCGTCACCGCGCCTTACGTTGATGCAGGTACCGGTAAACTGGTGGTGACTTTCGCCGTGCCGGTGAAAGAGAATGGCGCCCTGAAAGCGGTGGTGGCGGGCGATGTGGCCATGGACAGCGTGGTGGCGAACGTGCGCGGGATCCATCCAACTCCGTCCAGCAGCGGCTTGCTTCTGAACAGTGACGGCAGCGTGATTGCGGCTAACGATCCGGCTCTGACGCTTAAACCGTTTGCTGAGACCATCAAAGGCATCGATTTTGCTGCGCTGAAAAGCGGTAACCTTGTCGACGGTACGCTGAACGACGTCGAAAAAACCTTCGTGGCAACCGCCGTGCCGGGCACAAACTGGCTGCTGGTCGTCGCCCTCGACAACGGTGACGCCACTTCCGGCATGCGTTCCCTGCTTAAAGCCTCGGCGATTTCGCTGGTGATCCTGGCGCTGCTGAGCGCGGCCATTGTTCACCTCCTGATTGCCCGTCTGCTGAAGCGCCTGTCGGACATTCGCGACGCGATGCACAACATTGCCAACGGGACTAACGACCTGTCGCAGCGTCTGCCTGACAGCGGTGAGGACGAGGTGGCGCAGATTGCCCAGGCCTTTAACGCCTTCAGCGATAAGCTGTCGGTGGTGATGGTGCAGCTCCGTGATGCCAGCGAGTCGGTGAAAAACGCCGCTCAGGAGATTGCGGCGGGTAACCAGGATCTCTCCGGACGTACCGAGCAGGCAGCATCCAGCCTGCGCGAGACGGCCAGCGCCGTAGAGCAGATCACCGCCTCCGTGACCCAGTCGAACGAGTCGGCGGCGGAAGCAAATGACCAGGCGAGCAAGGCCTCCGCGGCCGCTGCGCGCGGCGGCGAGGTGGTATCCCAGGCGATCAGCACCATGCAGTCCATCGAAGTCGCGTCGGCTAAAATTGGCGATATCACCAGCGTGATTGACGGCATCGCGTTCCAGACCAACATTCTGGCGCTGAACGCCTCCGTCGAGGCGGCCCGTGCCGGCGAGCAGGGGCGCGGGTTTGCCGTGGTGGCGGGCGAAGTGCGTAACCTGGCGAGCCGTAGCGCCCAGGCGGCGAAAGAGATCAAATCGCTGATTGATTCCACCACCGACAGCGTGGCCACCGGCTCCCGCTACGTGCATCTGGCCGGGGAAAGCATGGACGAGATCCGCTCCAGCATCGGCAGCGTCTCCGGCATCATGCGCGAAATCTCTATCGCCACCAGCGAGCAGATGAAAGGCATTCACGAGATCAACCACGCGGTGACCCATCTCGACCGCATGGTCCAGCAGAACGCCGAGCTGGTCGTGCAATCTGCCGCCGCTGCGGGCGCCCTGCAGAGCCAGGCGGGCGACCTTGCTGAAACCGCCGGCCATTTCCGCATTTAATTTTCTACTGGCGCGCGTTTAGCGGGTAAAACGCGCGTCAGCGGAAACTTTGAGGAATTTTGTCATTTTTGTTTAATCGTTATGCCATTTTTTGATCAAAATCAGCATCCCTCCCCCTCCCCTTTGGTGTTATGCCATGAGTGAATTGTGAACAACATCACGCTCGGATATGGCAGCAGGGAGAGCGTTGTTTAAGACTACGGGGTAAAAAATGGCACTGGTAAAAACAAGTTTGAAACTGTTTGGCGGGGATACGGTAGTGGTGCGTTGCTCAGAGCGCTGTCGTATTCATCTGATGAGTGCGAAAGCACAAAAACAATCCCAGGCGGATATTCTCACCGTGCAGGATGATAACGCCTGGCTTACCGTGCCGTATACCGGCACCTGGGATGTGCTGATCGACAGCCACAGCCAGTCGCTGGAGCATTCTGTCAGTTACGTAGCAGCTTAAATTATGCGCCCGGCGAGCCGGGCGTATTATCAGGCAAAACCCGGTCGCAGCGTGCCGTTGAGCGGGTTTCCTTCCAGCAGCGCCTTCACCTTCACCACCAGCTCATTCAGACAATCGTCCTTCATGCCGAGGCGGGTCAGCTCCTGATCGAGAGAGAAGAGATACTGCGCGTTGGTACCCAGCGGCCCGCTGGCGGCGGCAATTAACGGGGCAATCACCTGCGTGCGGGTGTCCGCTTCATACAGCGGATGGCGCGGGTCCATGATAAACACCAGCGCATTGACGGTGCGACCGTCGTCCAGCTCCAGCTTACACCAGCTCGGCATATAGCAGCCGGTGATCATCTCACGCTTCCAGAGCAGCGTAAGCTCCTCTTCCAGCGTGGCATCCGGGAGGCGATACGCCACGCCCGTGGTGCGTCCGCCCTCTTTCAGTGCAAGCATACGCCCGGGCTGGCACGCGCTGCCGCGTCCGGCCGTCAGGCGCAGGCAAAATGCGCGATGCCAGCCGGGCAACGTGCCCGTTGCCGATTCGACAAATTCGAGCGCCGGGTTCCACATCAGTGAACCATAGCCAAAAATCCATACCGGGCCATCATCCGGGCGGCAGGCAAGCGTGGCAGCGAGCGACGCCGCACGTTGTTCAGCTGACCAGAGAAGCGATTCCTCAATAGCACCAAATGCCGTCTTACAATCTGCCTTCATTAAGAAATCACGCGTTAACACTTTCCACCTCCGCCACTGCATGCTTCCTTGCGACATCTGTAATTCGCCTTCCCAGCCTTAGGTGCTGGTCATTTTGCCAGCAGTTGAATAACGATAAGCAATTAGCGGACCAGTTGCAATACAACGGCAGTTCAACCGCCTGAAAAGTCAAAATGAAGGCAGCGAATTATTACAGGGCTATTTCTTTTTATGCCATTTATCGTCGTCTCCTTTTTCATATTCATGTTTTACAGCGGCCCAGGCGACTTTGTGTGCCGTCTCTTCACGGCTGGCATCATCCCGGCGATCGTCCTTATCTTTGTACTGTTCCCAGGCACTGTTAAACGCCTCTTTGTAGATATCCTGCGCGTGAGCGGGCAGCACGTTTTGCACATTATCGGGTAATTCGCGTTTCGTTTTATAAGGCATCACTCACCTCTCTTTTGGTTAAAGAGATAAGTGTGGACGACGATATGGCAGCGTGCCACCCACACTTCATTTATGAATGATCGAAAATATTAACTTATTGTTATTTAACAAATATTAGGAGAATATGGTGAATTACAGGAATCAGGCCTGATAATTATTAAAAAAGGTAAAATTAAGTAAAAAATAAAGGGCATTTAACAGAGATCTGTTAATTTAATGACCTCAAAAATCTATCTATAATTACAAGCACCTGCATTGATGGAGAAGCACATGACAGCAACACACGAGGCGGTAAAGACCCGCCACAAGGAGACGTCTCTCATTTTCCCGGTTCTGGCACTGGCTGTGCTGCTCTTCTGGGGAAGCAGTCAGTCACTGCCAGTGGTGGTTGGTATCAATATTCTTGCCCTGGTCGGTATCTTAACCAGCGCATTTAGCGTCGTTCGCCATGCGGACGTATTGGCCCACCGTCTGGGCGAACCCTACGGATCGTTAATTCTCAGCCTTTCCGTCGTTATTCTCGAAGTCAGCCTGATTTCCGCGCTCATGGCGACCGGCGATGCCGCGCCGACGCTGATGCGCGACACACTCTACTCGATCATTATGATTGTGACGGGTGGCCTGGTGGGCTTCTCTCTGCTGCTGGGCGGGCGTAAATTCGCGACCCAGTATATGAACCTGTTCGGCATAAAACAGTATCTGATTGCCCTCTTCCCGCTGGCGATTATCGTGCTGGTCTTCCCGATGGCGCTGCCGGGTGCCAACTTCTCCACCGGTCAGGCGCTGCTGGTTGCGCTGATTTCCGCAGCCATGTACGGCGTGTTCCTGTTGATTCAGACCAAAACGCACCAGAGCCTGTTTGTGTATGAGCATGAAGACGACAGCGACGACGATGACCCGCACCACGGTAAGCCGTCGGCCCACAGCAGCGCGTGGCATACGGTTTGGCTGATCGTGCATCTGATTGCGGTGATTGCCGTCACCAAGATGAACGCCAATCCGCTGGAAACGCTGTTAACCGAACTGAACGCGCCGGTAGCGTTTACCGGTTTCCTGGTGGCGCTGCTGATCCTGTCCCCGGAAGGGCTGGGGGCGCTGAAAGCCGTCTTAAACAATCAGGTGCAGCGCGCCATGAACCTGTTCTTCGGCTCCGTGCTGGCGACCATTTCACTCACCGTGCCGGTGGTGACGCTAATTGCCTTTATGACCGGTAACGAACTGCAGTTCGCGCTGGGCGCGCCAGAGATGATTGTGATGGTAGCCTCGTTGCTGCTGTGCCAGATTTCGTTCTCAACCGGACGCACCAACGTGCTGAACGGGGCGGCGCATATGGCGCTGTTTGTGGCTTACTTGATGACAATTTTTGCGTAGCTTTTTGCCCAGCGGCGCTTCACTTGCAGGACCTACGGGTTTTGTAGGCCGGGTAAGCAAAGCGCCACCCGGCAATATGCCCCATAAAAAAACCCGCCGAAGCGGGTTTTTTGTTATTTGCTGGTATCCAGCTCATCGAAGCTCTTGACCAGATCGTCAATTGCTTTGATCTGTTTCAGGAACGGCTCGAGCTTATCCAGCGGCAGCGCGGATGGGCCGTCGCATTTTGCGTTATCCGGATCCGGGTGCGCTTCAATGAACAGGCCAGCCAGGCCGGTTGCCATACCGGCGCGCGCCAGTTCGGTCACCTGAGCACGACGGCCGCCGGACGCAGCGCCAAACGGGTCGCGGCACTGCAGCGCGTGGGTCACGTCGAAAATCACCGGAGACTGATTAGAGACGTTTTTCATCACGCTGAAGCCCAGCATATCCACAACCAGATTGTCATAACCGAAGTTGGAACCACGGTCGCACAGGATAACCTTGTCGTTGCCACCTTCGATAAACTTATCGACGATGTTGCCCATCTGACCCGGGCTCACGAACTGCGGTTTTTTCACGTTGATCACGGCACCGGTTTTCGCCATCGCGGCAACCAGGTCGGTCTGGCGAGCCAGGAACGCCGGGAGCTGAATCACGTCAACCACGTCTGCCACCGGCTGCGCCTGAGCGGCTTCATGCACGTCGGTGATCACTTTCACGCCAAAGGTCTGCTTCAGCTCCTGGAAAATCTTCATCCCTTCTTCCAGGCCCGGGCCACGGTAAGAGTTGATGGAGGAGCGGTTGGCTTTGTCAAAAGAGGCTTTAAACACGTACGGGATGCCCAGCTTCTGGGTCACGGTCACGTAGTGCTCGCAGATACGCATGGCGAGGTCGCGGGATTCCAGCACGTTCATGCCGCCAAACAGCACGAACGGCAGGTCGTTTGCTACCTTGATATCACCAATGCTAACCACTTTTTGTTTCATAGGATCGCCTTATTCAGGTGTGAATCGGAATTAAGATTAATGCAGTGTAATTTGCTTGTGCGAGATCGCGTTGATCTGCGCACGAATCATTTCGCTAATAGGATCTTCCGGACACTGCTCGACGAAATAGCTCAGATCGTTCAGCGCCACGTGCTCACAATCGAGCTGGGCATAGATCAACCCACGGTCGCGAATTTCGTACGGGTCTTCCGGATTAAACTGCAGCAGCACTTCGCTGGCGCGCAGGGCCAGCTCCATCTGACGCTCTTCCATTAACGCAGACTTCAGCGTATCCAGCAGCTTGCGGATCACTTCTGCGTTATCCGCCTCGTCGAGATCTTCGTTGAAGAGCTCAGCCACCGGGCTGATATTGCCTTTCAGCCACACGTCCAGCGTATGTTCATCCAGCGTATCGCCGTTGAAGGGATTAATGAGCCACATCTCACCGTCCAGCCACTCCGCACGCAGGATCATCTGCGTCGGAAAAATGACCGGCACCAGTGGAATATCCAGGCGATGCGCAACCCAAAGCAAAATAGAACCCAGCGCAACGGCGCTCCCCTGACGATTTTTTAAGACCTGGTCCAGCCATAATGCGTCAGACAGGCGATACACGCCCCGCGTGTCGCAGAAACCCCATTCGCCGTAGAAAAGCTCAAGCAGCTTCTCTAATTGCCAGTCCTGCGGGCGCGCCTGATTGATCTCTTCACGCGCCAGGCAGACCAGATTCTCCAGCTCATCGTAGACGTACTGCGACGTAAAATCGTCGCGGATCATCTCAGAAATCAGGATCATGCCATCGCAAAGCGGCACTTTATTAAATTCGAAATCGGCTAAGGACTTCATGACTTACCCCAGTAACGACCGAGCGTAAAGCGACGCCCGGGCGAGATAAAACTCAAAACGATGTAGATGATAACGCCAAACCGCCTTTCAGTCAGCCTTACGCCTTTATCAGTACCTGCGCTCATAACCACTGCCCCAGCGTCAGGCGTTCGTTGCCGCCGTAGTCGCGGCAGGTTTTGACGGCGGCGTAGCCCGCCTCGGTAAAGAGCGCCCGCACGGCTTCCCCCTGCGTCCAGCCATGCTCCACCAGCAGCCAGCCGCCGGAAAGCAAATGTTGTCGTGACGTTGTCACAATGTGATCAAGGTCGGCTAAACCCTCCCTGGCGGCGACCAGCGCCGTCAGCGGTTCGAAGCGCACATCCCCCTGCGCAAGGTGCGGGTCACGCTCGTCAATATAGGGCGGGTTACTGACAATCACTCCGAACGTCTGCTTCTCCAGCGCGCTGAACCAGCTGCTTTGCAGCACCGTCACGTTGGTCAGGCCAAGACGTTCCACGTTACGCTGCGCCAGCGCCACCGCGTCGGGCATCACATCCACCGCCGTGATCGCGCAGTCGGGCCGTTCGGTAGCGAGCGCCAGGGCGATGGCCCCGGTCCCCGTTCCGAGATCGAGAATGCGGCAGGACGATGCGGGTAAGCGCGCCAGCGCCTGTTCAACCAGACACTCGGTGTCGGGGCGCGGGATCAGCGTCGCCGCCGAGACGTAAAGCGGTAACGACCAGAACTCGCGCTCGCCGACCAGGTGCGCCACCGGCTCGCCGGTTTTACGTCGGGCAAGCAGCGCGGCGAGCCGGGCTTCCTGTTCAGCAGTCAGTTCGGTTTCGCCGAAGGCCAGCAGGTACGTGCGGGCTTTACCCGTCACATGCTCAAGCAAAATTTCGGCATCGCGTTTCGGGCTTTCGCTTTCGGAAAGCTCACCGGCAGCCTCACGTAACCAGCGCTGAAAATCCATTATTCCTGCTCGGACAGTGCCGCCAGCTGGTCGGCCTGGTATTCCTGCACGATAGGCTCAATCAGCATATCCAGCTTGCCTTCCATTACTTCGTCCAGACGGTACAGCGTCAGGTTGATGCGGTGGTCAGTCACGCGCCCCTGCGGGAAGTTGTAGGTGCGGTTACGGTCGCTGCGATCGCCGCTGCCCAGCAGGTTACGACGCGTAGACGCTTCCGCCTGCTGGCGTTTCGCCATTTCGGCCGCGTGGATACGTGCGCCCAGCACGGAGAGCGCTTTGGCTTTGTTTTTGTGCTGGGAACGCTCGTCCTGACACTCCACCACGATGCCGGTCGGCAGGTGGGTAATACGGATAGCGGAGTCGGTGGTGTTAACGTGCTGACCACCCGCCCCGGAGGAGCGGAAGGTATCAATACGCAGGTCCGCCGGGTTGATGTCCGGCAGCTCCGCTTCCGGCAGCTCCGGCATCACCGCCACCGTACAGGCGGAGGTGTGGATTCGGCCCTGAGATTCGGTGGCCGGTACGCGCTGCACGCGGTGACCGCCGGATTCAAACTTGAGACGACCGTACACGCCGTCGCCGCTGATCTTGGCGATAACCTCTTTGTAGCCACCGTGTTCGCCTTCGTTGGCGCTCATGATCTCCACGCGCCAGCGACGCGACTCGGCGTAGCGGCTGTACATGCGGAACAGATCCCCGGCAAACAGCGCCGCTTCGTCCCCGCCGGTCCCGGCGCGGACTTCCACGAACGCGTTGCGTTCGTCGTCCGGATCTTTTGGCAGCAACAGCACCTGAAGCTGCTGCTCCATCTCCTCAGAACGCGCTTTCGCATCCTGCAACTCTTCCTGCGCCATCTCGCGCATTTCAGGATCGTCGAGCATCATCTGCGCGGTTTCGATATCTTCCTGAACCTGTCGCCAGTCGGTAAAGCATTTAGAAACATCACTTAACTGCGCGTATTCACGTGAAAGTGCGCGAAAACGTTCCTGGTCCGCAATGGTCCCGGCATCGCCGAGCAGCGCCTGGACTTCTTCATGGCGCTCGTGCAGAGCTTCCAGTTTAGCGACGATAGAAGGCTTCATAGGCGTAAATGCACCTTGTCTTAGAAAATGGGTATAGGG
Organism: Enterobacter cloacae complex sp. IR53041; assembly: GCF_049238285.1. NCBI lineage: Bacteria > Pseudomonadati > Pseudomonadota > Gammaproteobacteria > Enterobacterales > Enterobacteriaceae > Enterobacter > Enterobacter cloacae complex sp. IR53041. Next base: position 147,332 of record NZ_JBMKHB010000001.1, read on the forward strand.
CGCTATTCCAGCCCGAGGCTGTTGCGCAGAATAGTCAGGCGTTCATCATCCCCGTCACGGGCAGCCTGCTGAAGAGATTTGGTTGGGGCATGAATCAGGCGGTTAGTCAGTTTCCACGCCAGATCCTGCATAATAGCCTGCGCGTCGCCGCCCTGCTCCAGGGCCGCTAACGCTTTGGCAGTCAGGTCATCACGCACCTGCTCCGCCTGCCCGCGGTACTCGCGGATGGTCTCGCTGACGCTTTGCGCGCGCAGCCAGGCCATAAACTCACTGGTTTCCTGCTCGACAATGGTTTCCGCCTGCACCGCCGCCGCTTTACGCTGCGCGAGGTTGTGCGAAATGATGCTTTGCAGGTCATCTACGCTGTAAAGATAGGCGTTAGCCAGCTTGCCGACTTCTGGCTCGACGTCGCGCGGGACGGCGATATCCACCAGCAGCATCGGCTGATTACGGCGGGACTTCAGCGCACGCTCCACCATCCCTTTGCCGATAATCGGCAGCGGGCTGGCGGTCGAACTGATAATAATGTCCGCCTCCTTCAGGCGTTCATCGATGTCGCTCAGGGCAACCACCTCTGCCCCCACTTCATCCGCCAGCACCTGCGCACGTTCGCGGGTGCGGTTAGCGATAATCATCTTTTTCACTTTATGCTCGCGCAGATGGCGCGCCACAAGTTCGATGGTTTCGCCCGCGCCCACCAGCATCACGGTGACGGTAGAAAGGGATTCAAAGATTTGGCGTGCAAGGGTGCAGGCCGCGAAAGCAACAGAAACCGCACTGGCACCAATGTCGGTTTCGGTTCGCACACGCTTCGCCACGGAGAATGACTTCTGGAACATACGCTCCAGCTCGCTGGCCTTCAGATGCCCTTTTTGCGAATCCGCAAAGGCTTTTTTCACCTGACCGAGAATTTGTGGCTCGCCCAGAACCAGCGAATCCAGCCCGCTGGCCACGCGCATCAGATGGCTGACGGCATCGTTGTCCTGATGCCAGTACAGGCTGTTGCGCAGCTCGTCTTCATTGAGATTGTGGTAGTCGCATAACCAGCGGATCAGCGCGTCGTGCAGGTTGTCCTGCTCTTCCACGCTTAAGTAGAGCTCGGTACGGTTGCACGTCGAGAGCACCACGCCACCCTGCACCATCGGCTGTGCAAGCAGGCTATCCAGCGCCAGGTCGAGCGTATCTGGCGAAAACGTTACGCGTTCTCGCAGCGAAACCGGGGCTGTTTTGTGGTTGATACCGAATGCTAATAGGGTCATGTTGAGCGGGAGTAGTACCAGCGTTAATAAGGTTAGCAGAACGCATCATACAGGATGCGCGAGATCAATAAAAGAGACAGCCCCCTTTCGGAGTAATAGGTTACACAACGCTTTGAGATAATTTGAACGTAGACGGTAGCCCCCTTCGACGCTAGCATTAACAGTTATAACTGCAACGTATCTCAAGGATTTGTCCTCATTATGACCCGACTGATTCGCCTGCTGCCCCTGGCGGCACTGGTTCTGACCGCGTGTACCGTCACCCAACCAAAAGGCCCGGGCAAAAGCCCTGATTCACCCCAGTGGCGTCAGCACCAGCAGGACGTCCGTAATTTGAGCCAGTACCAGACCCGCGGCGCCTTCGCCTATCTCTCTGATGAGCAAAAAGTGTATGCCCGTTTCTTCTGGCAGCAGACGGGTCAGGACAACTATCGCCTGCTGCTGCTGAACCCGCTGGGCAGCACCGAGCTGGAGCTTATCGCGAAACCGGGCGAAGCGCAGATCACCGATAACAAAGGCCAGCACTACACCGCAACCGATGCCGAAGAGATGATTGGCAAGCTGACCGGAATGCCTATCCCGCTGAACAGTCTGCGCCAGTGGATCCTTGGCCTGCCGGGTGACGCCACCGACTACACGCTTGACGATCAGTATCGTCTAAGCCAGGTGAACTACACCCAGAACGGCAAGACCTGGAAAGTGGTGTACAGCGACTATGACAGCAAGAGTAAACCGTCGCTGCCATCCAACATGGAACTGACCCAGGGCAGCCAGCGCATCAAGCTGAAAATGGACAACTGGATCGTTAAATGATGACCCACTGGCCCTCTCCGGCAAAACTGAATCTGTTTTTATACATTACCGGCCAGCGCGCTGACGGCTATCACACCCTGCAGACGCTGTTTCAATTTATTGACTATGGCGACACAATTTCTATCGAACTGCGCCAGGACGGGCAGATTTGCCTCCTGACGCCGGTCGACGGCGTGGCGCATGAGGACAACCTGATTGTGCGCGCTGCGCGTCTGCTGATGAACGCCGCTGCGGAATCGGGTCGTCTGCCTGCGGGAAGCGGTGCGGACATTCGTATCGAGAAGCGTCTGCCGATGGGCGGCGGCCTGGGCGGCGGCTCATCCAACGCCGCTACCGTGCTGGTTGCCCTGAACCACCTTTGGGGCTGCGGGCTGTCGCAGGACGAACTGGCCGCCTTAGGCTTGAAGCTGGGTGCGGATGTCCCGGTATTTGTTCGCGGTCATGCGGCCTTTGCTGAGGGCGTGGGCGAAATCCTCTCCCCGGTCAACCCGCCGGAAAAATGGTATCTGGTTGCTCACCCCGGCGTGAGCATTCCGACCCCGGTCATCTTTAAAGATCCTGACCTGAAAAGAAATACCCCGATTCGGTCAATAGAAACGTTATTAAATTGTGAATTCAGCAACGATTGCGAGGATATCGCAAGAAAACGTTTTCGCGAGGTTGATGCGGTGCTTTCCTGGCTGTTAGAATACGCGCCGTCGCGCCTGACTGGTACAGGGGCCTGTGTCTTTGCTGAATTTGACACCGAATCCGCCGCTCGTCAGGTGCTTGAGCAAGCGCCGGTTTGGCTGCATGGTTTTGTAGCGCGTGGGATGAACATTTCCCCCCTACAGCAGGCCATTCTGGCGCAGACTGAGTTTCGGTGACAACGTCACCCTGTTCCAGACGTTGCATCGCGCTCTTTAATACACCGCCTGGATAGCCTTTGCCTGGCCCGCACAGTTTACGGCGAACGCTATCCACCACTGGACGCATGCCTGAGGTTCTTCTCGTGCCTGATATGAAGCTTTTTGCTGGTAACGCCACCCCGGAACTAGCACAACGTATTGCCAACCGCCTGTACACTTCCCTCGGCGACGCCGCTGTAGGTCGCTTTAGCGACGGCGAAGTCAGCGTACAAATTAACGAAAATGTACGCGGTGGTGATATTTTCATCATCCAGTCCACCTGTGCTCCAACGAACGACAACCTGATGGAACTGGTTGTTATGGTCGACGCCCTGCGTCGCGCTTCCGCAGGCCGTATCACTGCTGTAATCCCTTACTTCGGCTATGCCCGCCAGGACCGTCGCGTCCGTTCCGCGCGTGTGCCAATTACCGCGAAAGTTGTCGCTGACTTCCTGTCCAGCGTTGGCGTTGACCGCGTACTGACCGTTGACCTGCACGCAGAGCAGATCCAGGGCTTCTTCGACGTCCCGGTTGATAACGTATTCGGCAGCCCAATCCTGCTGGAAGACATGCTGCAGCTGAACCTGGACAACCCAATCGTGGTTTCTCCGGACATCGGCGGCGTGGTACGTGCCCGTGCTATCGCTAAGCTGCTGAACGATACCGACATGGCGATCATCGACAAACGTCGTCCGCGCGCTAACGTTTCTCAGGTGATGCACATCATCGGTGACGTGGCTGGCCGCGACTGCGTGCTGGTTGACGACATGATCGATACCGGCGGTACGCTGTGTAAAGCGGCTGAAGCGCTGAAAGAGCGTGGTGCCAAGCGCGTATTCGCTTACGCGACCCACCCGATCTTCTCCGGCAATGCCGTAAACAACCTGCGCAACTCCGTCATTGACGAAGTTGTAGTATGCGATACCATCCCACTGAGCGACGAGATCAAGGCACTGCCAAACGTGCGTACCCTGACCCTGTCCGGGATGCTGGCCGAAGCGATTCGTCGTATCAGCAACGAAGAATCCATCTCTGCAATGTTCGAACACTAATCGAACACGGCCGAAAAACCCGCTGCGGCGGGTTTTTTTGTCTCTGGGTTTTATTTGTATGATTAATGCCTCCTTCACCTGCCATTCACATGACAGATGATGCGCATACGGATGATAGATAATTGTGAAAAACGTAACCTCCTCACATGTTCTGCCCTTTCGCGCCCTCATCGACGCCTGCTGGAAAGAGAAGTACACCTCGTCACGTTTTATCCGTGACCTGATTGCCGGGATCACCGTCGGCATTATCGCGATTCCGCTGGCGATGGCGCTGGCCATTGGCAGCGGCGTTGCGCCGCAGTATGGCCTGTATACCTCGGCCGTGGCAGGGATCGTCATTGCCCTGACCGGCGGCTCACGTTTCAGCGTCTCCGGCCCGACCGCCGCCTTTGTGGTGATCCTCTACCCCGTTTCGCAGCAGTTTGGTCTGGCTGGCCTGCTGGTCGCCACCCTAATGTCCGGCGTCTTTTTGATTCTGTTTGGTCTGGCCCGCTTTGGGCGGCTGATTGAGTACATCCCCCTTTCCGTCACGCTGGGGTTCACCTCGGGGATTGGGATCACCATCGGAACCATGCAGATCAAGGATTTCCTCGGCCTGCAAATGCCCCATGTTCCGGAGCACTATTTACAGAAAGTGGGTGCGCTGTTTATGGCGCTGCCGACGGCCAACCTGGGCGACGCCGCCATCGGGATTGTGACGCTGGGCACGCTGATCGTCTGGCCTCGTCTTGGCATTCGACTGCCGGGCCATCTGCCCGCGCTGCTGCTGGGCTGCGCGGTGATGGCCATCGTCAATATGTTCGGCGGCCATGTCGCCACTATCGGCTCGCAGTTCCACTATGTTCTTGCGGACGGTTCGCAGGGGAGCGGCATTCCGCAGCTGCTGCCGCAGCTGGTGCTGCCGTGGGATATGCCCGGATCCAGCTTTACCTTAAGCTGGGATTCCCTGCGCGCCCTGCTTCCCGCCGCGTTCTCGATGGCGATGCTGGGGGCGATTGAATCCCTGCTCTGCGCCGTCGTTCTGGACGGGATGACCGGCACCAAGCACAAAGCCAACAGCGAGCTGGTTGGTCAGGGGTTAGGGAACCTCATCGCACCGTTCTTTGGCGGTATTACCGCCACGGCAGCCATCGCCCGTTCTGCGGCCAACGTGCGCGCGGGTGCAACGTCACCCGTTTCGGCAGTTATCCACTCCCTGCTGGTGATCCTCGCCCTGCTGATCCTCGCCCCGCTGCTCTCCTGGCTACCGCTTTCCGCCATGGCCGCCCTGCTGCTGATGGTGGCCTGGAACATGAGTGAGGCGCACAAGGTGGTAAACCTGCTGCGTCGGGCACCGAAAGACGACATCATCGTGATGCTGATCTGCATGTCGCTGACCGTGCTGTTCGATATGGTTATCGCCATCAGCGTCGGGATCGTGCTGGCGTCCCTGCTGTTTATGCGCCGTATTGCGCAAATGACGCGCCTCTCCCCGGTTAACGTGGAGGTGCCTGACGATGTGCTGGTTCTGCGCGTGATTGGCCCGCTGTTCTTCGCCGCGGCGGAAGGTCTGTTCAGCGATCTGGAGTCTCGCATCGCGGGCAAACGGGTTGTAGTGCTGAAATGGGATGCCGTACCGGTGCTGGATGCTGGCGGCCTGGACGCCTTCCAGCGCTTTGTGAAACGTCTGCCTGAAGGCTGTGAGCTGCGGGTGAGTAACCTCGAATTCCAGCCCCTGCGCACCATGGCGCGTGCGGGCGTGCAGCCGATCCCTGGTCGCCTTGCCTTTTATCCTAACCGTGAAGCCGCGTTAGCGGATCTGTGAGCCGCCTGATGCAGAGAAACGTCTCTGCATCATCACCCCGATGGCCTGCTGGAGCCATGCAAGCACGGCAGGCGTCATCCAGGTTCCCTTCATCAGATGCGGCTCCTGCTGCATGGCCGTGCGAAACTTTTGCTGGGTCTCCGGGTTGGTGCCCGCGTACGACTGGAACAGCGCCAGCCAGTTTTCGGCAAGCTTTTGGGCATCGTCAGAGGCGGGGTCGAGATTTTCCCGCTGCGCCTGATGCAGCTTCGCCACCATCGGCGGCCACTCCATCATGCGATCAAAGTAATGCTTCCGCGTAAAGGCCATCTCTTTGGGAGTAAGGTACTTCTCCCATATGCTGAGCTTGGATTCCGCAAACGCGCGCGTAATGTAATCCGTCATCTCCGGCGTGATGCCGGTTTGCGCCTGCATCTGTGGCTCTACGCTGTGCATCTCGTTCAGCCGGGTAAGAAACTCCGGTTTGCCCGCCGTGTCCTGCTCCAGGCGCTCCATCCAGCGCGTCGCCAGGTCCTTCGCCCTCTCGTCCGTAACGGGTATATGGTGCTCCAGCAGCGCGTTGGCCTCTGCCACCAGCCCTGACCAGATAGCCGCCAGCGCGTCCTTCTGCACCGCAAACGGCAGCTGCTGTAACTCTTCTTTGCTAAACCAGCGATCGTACATATTCATTAACTCCAGAGTCTGTAGCCAGGATTCCAGGTCCGGCGCCGCATCGTCGAGAAGCCCGGTACGCAGTTCGACCAGCCGGTCGCGCAGCGTATGTATGCTACGCAGCTGTTTATCCAGCAACGTGATTTGCGCATCGAGTAACTCGGTTAACGACAGCGACTCCTGTTCCAGGTAATCCCTGATTTCAGCAAGTTCCAGCCCCGCTTTTGCCAGCGCCTGGATCATATGCAGGCGCTGAACATCCGCCAGGTTGTAAAGCCGGTAACCTGCCGCGCTTCTGGCAGAAGGCAGCAACACTCCTGTTTGCTCATAGTGATGCAATGTGCGTACGGTGATACCGGCCCGTTTCGCCAGTTCACCCACCTGAATCAACATAACTGCTCCTTTTCTTTGCCAGTGCCGCCACTCTGGCGCCTTACGTTACGTGAGGGTCAACCCTTGATGCAAAAAAAAACGACTCCCAGGGAGTCGTTTCGGTATTCTTTCGTCATGGCACTAGCTGTGCTTATGCTGATCTCGACGGCAGCGTTTATCGTAGTGGCGCACCCACCAGTATTTATCGCAGACTTCCTCATGTCCGCTCACGCGCGCCCCGGCGAGCCACAATACCGCACCGAGGAAGATGCTCAGTACCGCGCCATGCGCGAAGTATTGCGGAAGATCAAGCTGCGGCAGCTGGTTTAATATGGAATAACCTACGCCGACGACCATCACAAACAGCCCCAAACCCATCAGCACGTTACCGAGTAGCGAAGCGTTTTTGCGTTTCATGTGTCACCTCCGGAACTTTGGGTTGTCAGGGGAAAAGCCCCTAATCCTTGTGTGTAAAGTATAGACAACGCTCCTTTTATGAGTTGCGTGAATGATCACAATTACAGATAACTCCCAGACAAAAGTTTACAAATAACACGTTGAACAGCTTGAAATTCTAATTGTTCAGGTAAGTAATTATTCGTATTTCGCTGTGACGATCGCAGAATTTTGTCAAGCGGCGCGCCAGACAGTAAACTACGCGCCAGATCTGGAACCCATTAGGAATTGAATCGTGACGATTAAACTGATTGTCGGCCTCGCCAACCCGGGCGCAGAATATGCGGCTACCCGCCACAATGCCGGGGCATGGTACGTCGATCTGCTGGCCGAGCGGTTACGTGCTCCCCTGCGTGAAGAACCTAAATTCTTCGGGTATACCTCACGTATCAACCTTGCTGGCGCGGATGTTCGCCTGCTGGTCCCCACTACCTTTATGAATCTGAGTGGTAAAGCCGTGGCGGCGATGGCAACGTTTTATCGCATCAATCCGGATGAAATTCTGGTCGCCCACGATGAGCTGGATCTTCCCCCTGGCGTGGCAAAATTCAAGCTGGGCGGCGGGCACGGCGGCCACAACGGTCTTAAAGACATCATCAGCAAGCTGGGCAATAACCCGAATTTCCACCGTTTGCGCGTGGGAATCGGCCATCCGGGCGATAAAAACAAAGTTGTCGGTTTCGTGCTCGGTAAGCCACCGGTTTCTGAGCAGAAACTGATTGATGAGGCGGTAGACGAAGCGGCGCGCTGCACGGAAATCTGGCTGCAAGACGGCTTAACCAAAGCGACAAACCGCTTACACGCTTTCAAAGCGCAATAATCCGCCCGATACGGCTTTTTTACCGCGCGTCATGCGGGTTACGTGTATAATAGGCGTAGTTATTTACTTTTCATCAATCGGTTATCGTTAACGGATTGATTATCAAGATATTAAGGTGATTTAGAAATGGGATTCAAATGCGGTATCGTCGGTCTGCCAAACGTGGGCAAATCCACCCTGTTTAACGCGCTTACAAAAGCGGGTATCGAAGCGGCGAACTTCCCGTTCTGTACCATCGAACCGAACACCGGCGTGGTGCCAATGCCGGACCCGCGTCTGGACCAGCTCGCGGAAATCGTGAAGCCGCAGCGCATTCTGCCCACCACCATGGAATTCGTGGACATCGCGGGCCTGGTAAAAGGCGCATCCAAAGGCGAAGGTCTGGGTAACCAGTTCCTGACCAACATTCGTGAAACCGAAGCGATCGGCCACGTAGTGCGCTGCTTCGAGAACGACAACATCATCCACGTTAACAACAAAGTGGATCCGGCTGACGACATCGACGTCATCAACACCGAGCTGGCGCTCTCTGACCTCGACACCTGCGAACGTGCAATTCACCGCGTGCAGAAGAAAGCCAAAGGCGGCGACAAGGACGCGAAAGCGGAACTGGCTGCGCTGGAAAAATGTCTGCCACAGCTGGAAAACGCCGGCATGCTGCGCGCGCTGAAAAACCTGACTGAAGAAGACAAGGCGGCGATCAAATACCTGAGCTTCCTGACCCTGAAGCCAACCATGTACATCGCCAACGTTAACGAAGACGGTTTCGAGAACAACCCGTACCTGGACAAAGTGCGTGAAATCGCCGCGGCGGAAGGTTCTGTGGTTGTTGCCGTGTGCGCTGCCGTTGAATCCGACATCGCTGAGCTGGACGACGCCGACCGTGAAGAGTTCATGGCCGAGCTGGGTCTGGAAGAGCCGGGCCTGAACCGCGTAATTCGTGCAGGCTATGAGCTGCTGAACCTGCAGACCTACTTCACCGCTGGCGTGAAAGAAGTGCGTGCGTGGACAATTCCTGTGGGTGCGACTGCGCCTCAGGCTGCTGGTAAGATCCATACCGACTTCGAGAAAGGCTTTATTCGTGCGCAGACTATCGCGTTTGAAGACTTTATCACCTACAAGGGTGAGCAAGGCGCGAAAGAAGCAGGCAAGATGCGTGCAGAAGGGAAAGATTACATCGTTAAAGATGGCGATGTAATGAACTTCCTGTTTAACGTTTGATTTGTTTTCAATAAAAAATCCACGCTTTGGCGTGGATTTTTTTTAAGTTAACGAACTTAAGCCCTCTTGCGCAGATAGAACTCAAGGTATTTTTTAGGTCTATCCTGAAATGCTCGTTCTTTGCCGTAATTATAAGCATCGTTAAAATATTTGTACGCTTCATCGTATTGATTCAGCTCATAACAGACCATACCCAGGTCGATTAATGGTGCAGTGTCTATATCCGATCCACGTGTCCGTAATGTCGTCTCTCCCCATTTCTTTGCCTCAACGTAATCCGCGAGATCAAAATATGCGCTGTAAATGCATGCAGAGATCCAGTTAGCAAGTTCCGATTCGGACTTTGGCTCAGGAAGAGCTTGCCAGGCCTTTTGGTATTGTTCTAAAGCCTCGGCGTATTTTTGGTTGTCGTGTAACTCGTTTCCTTTTTCTACAAGAGATGTAACTTTTTCATCAAATTTATCGAAACCGTTTTTCATATGCTTATTCATTATCAATCGAAAAGAGACCTCCTTGCCTATATAAAAGTGGTTTTAAGCGAAAAATGTTGTCAGAAGTAAGGAGGATTCTAAAAGTGTTAGTTTTTATTATTAACCTAGCCAAAAAAGAATTGCTTAAAGCCTTCTGCCTCAACATCCTTTAGCTTGTTTTTTAGCATAAAATAGATATCTTTCAGAAAGTCTTCTCTAAAATTAAAATCATCATCTGTAGCATCACCATCATATTTACTTTGTTCTATCTCAATGGCAGAACAAAAAGCAGCCAAAAAGTCGGCTAACGAATTGGAAATAATGAAATTTCTTTTTTGGATACTACCATAAACTGGAGAGGTTATATTTTTGGTATCACAAAAAAGAACATCTCCATTTCTTTCAGCAAAGATTACATAATCATCGTGCCAAGCCGTATCATTTTGAACTCTCCAGCCTGATAACATTTCTTTTAGCTCTTGGGACTCAACCATCTGTATAAAGAATGCACCATCAAATGTTGGGTGGTCATTTAAAATCAAATGGCTATAAAAAAATCGAATTTCACCATTTAAATTTACAGGAAAAGAAGTTTCATTTTCATCGTCTGCATAGTCCATCTCTCCCATATTTAAATCATTCATTTTGAATTTGTTAACAAAGTCTTGGATAGTATTTTTTATATGCATTATTCCTCTTTAAGAGTTAACATTATTGGCTACTCTTAAAATTACCATGATCCATAGTTGAAAAATGTACTCATAATCCAAAGAACTTCTTCGCGCCATTAAAAAAGAAAAACAAAGAATCAATAATGGCACGACACTATTCAATATTAAGGTAGTTTATTGCCCTTTCTTTTACGATTTGAGTCTATTTCGTAGAAATAATCTTCACAGAAAACGTCTAAAGCATTTTCCAGTGGAACAAGTTTCACCCCTCGGAAGCCTTTACTTTCTATAACTTCCTTGACTTCTTGTTTAACAATGATAAAACCACCTAACAATGTGTCATTCAACGAAAGTATATCATATTCCAGCGCATCATCCTTGAACTCAATTTTAAAAGGGATGATATCTCCGAACTTATCCTCTTCAAGAATAGATTTATCCTCATCTATTACATCGCCACCTGGAAAATATACATATTTAAAATCATCCCGAAGAACTTGACCATTCCCAATCGAAACTGGTGTTATATCTCGGCCAAAAAAAACAGTGTGCTTATAATTTTCAAAAATTGAAAATAAAGACTTATCCATCAAGTGTCCAAAGTCTTTTTTATAATAGTCAAATTTCAAAGCCCCAACATTTTTATTGCACAACAAATAAATACGGTCTGGGCATGCATCGTCTGTTATTCGATAAGGGAAGGAAAATGCAGAGCCTTCTATTTCCCAGTTTTCATTGATCTGTAATCTTTCATCAACCATGCCCTGTAAATTTCTTGGCATGAGTGATGATTCAAAGTCATTCATGATCACATAATAGGACATTAATTCATTCTCCTGCATTTTGTTGTGGGAACATGTCCCATCCAAATTTTATTCTTCATATCAATCTGGATCCGCCTTATAGCTATCCTCGCCCCTTTAGCATCCAATCTTCCAGAATTATATCGTTGCTCAACACGAGCAATGCGCTGACGAACAATGTCACTATAGTTATGATGATTACTACTATGGAAAACATCCATACCTTTCCCTGCATCTTGTTTCATCGCTGATGCACTACCTGGAACATGAATACCATTAAATGCAGAGTTCATGTCTTTTCCGATACCAATATTATTGAAGAATGATTGGTTCTCTTTCCACACCTCAACGGGTATAACATGGTGAGCAGAAAGTCTATCACCAACTTTACCAGCCATAGCTTTATCTAATATACCGCTATTAGATAGCCCCCACGGATCCACCCACCCCAGCGCATTCGGCGCATACTGGTAAAGGTTTATCCCCCCCGCCAGCCCTATCGGATCCTGCTGCGTAAACCTTCCGCAGTCCGGGTCATAATAACGGAACAGATTGTAGTGCAGCCCTGTCTCACGGTCCAGGTATTGCCCCTGCATGCGCAGGTTCTGAGAATATCCTGATACCTGCGTCTCGCTTTCCCGCAGCAGCTTGCCCCAGGCGCTGTTCACCCCTTCCCAGCGCACCTGCCCTTCGACATCCGTCATCCGCTCCGGCGTGCCGTTGGGCTGGCAGTGGAACCAGAAAATCTCCGGGGCATCAACGCCGTCAATACGCGCCAGCGGGTCGTAGCTGTCCTGATCGCTGTAGACGTAGGTCAGCGGCACATCCCCGTGCACTTCCTGCAGCAGCCGGAACCCTTCCCAGACAAACCGGGTGGTGACCGGCTTGCCGGCTGGCTGTCCGCCCAGCATCTGGCGGCGCGTTTTGCTGATGCGGCGACCGAGCGGATCGTAGCGGAAGCTGACCTGCGTCTGCGGCTTGTTGCGATCCCGAGGCTGGCTGATGACTTCCGTCAAGCGATGTTCGCCGTCGTAGCGGTAGTGCCAGCGGGTCTGGCCGTTATCCTTCTCCACGGTGCGGCCGTGGATGTCATAACGCCAGCGAATGCCGTTCAGCTGCGTCAGGCGGTTGTGCGTGACCTTCTCAGCAGAACCTTCCAGCGGGTTACCGGCTGCATCCCAGTGCCACTGCTCCTGACCCGGCAGCGTGCCGTCCTGAACGAGCAGGCGCCCGGCGCTGTCGTACTGCCAGCGGTACCAGCTGAACGGGTTATCGTCCCGCTCTTCGCGCACCAGGTTATTGCGGTAGTCATAATCCCAGCGGCGGGACCAGCGGCGCGGCGACGGGCGCTGGGCGTTGCCGGTAAAGACGTCACGGCGATGCAGTCGGCCAAGGCGGTCGTATTCGCTGCGGGTGGTCAGCAGACCCTGGGTGCGGCTGGTCTCGCGGTGAAGCTCGTCGCGGGTAAAGTCGGAAACCGAGAGCTTATCAAGAGCAATGCTGAGCAGATGCCCGCTGCCGTAGTAGAACTGCTTCAGCTCGCGACCATCGGGCAGCGTGACGGAGGTGCGGTTGCCCAGCGCGTCATACTCCCACGCCAGCTCGCCGTGCTCGCCAGCTTCGCGGGTGACGCGACCGAGTGCGTCATACTCAAAGGCAAGCTCCTGCTCTGCCTCGGTGGTCCACGCGTCGGGTGAAAGCGCAGGATGCAGACCAATCCGGCTTAATAGCCCGGAAGGCGTGTAATGGTAGCGGGTCTGCCCTTCCGGCGTGGTGCGGGCGATCAGCTGGCCGCTCGCGCTCCAGCCGAAGGCGTGGGTGATAGCCTCCGGATGACCGGCGGCAAAGGTGCGCGCAATCGTGCGCCCGCAGGCATCATAGCGATACTGCGAGGCCACGCCATCAAGCCCCACCTCTTCCAGCAGCAGCGAGTCTGGCCCCCAGCGGAACTGATACGCTTCGCCGTTCTCGTTTTCCAGGGCAATCAGACGCCCGCGGCTGTCCCAGCTGCGGCGCACCTCTTCACCCTGCGTATTTCGGGTGGCGGTTAAGCGCCCCGCCTCGTCGTATCTGAACTCACTTTCTTTCCCGTCGGCGCCCGCATGTTTCACCGGCAGGCCACGTTCGTTCCATTTGAGCGATTCCGTCCAGCCTTCCGGGCGATCGAGCTGCACCGGACGCCCTGCGGCGTCGTAGCGGTAGCGCGTCTCTTCACCGTCGGCGCCAGTCTCAGCCACCAGCCAGCCCAGCGGATGATAGCGATAGCGGGTAATACGCCCGGAACAGTCCGTCGAACGGACAATCTGCCCGGCCTCGTTGTACTCCTGGTAGCGGCTGTTGCCTGCGGCATCGACCTCTTCAACGACCTGGCCGAACGCGTCCCGGCGTAACTGCGTCGTCTGCCCCATCGGGTCCACCACGCGCTTCAGCCCGTGATGTTCGTCGTACCAGAACCGGGTGGCGCTGCCGTCGGCTTCGATAATGGCCGCGGGAAGCGCGCGGTGCTCCAGCCAGGTGGTGGTGCGTGTATTGCCGTCGGCATCGGTCTCCTGCACCCGGTTGCCCATCTCGTCGTAGACGAAGGTGACGGCGTTGCCGAGCGGATCGATGCGACGCGTCAGAAGCTCGTTATCATCCCACTCGTAGCGCCAGTTTTCACCGCGCTCGTCAACGTAGCGGACAATCAGATTCTGCGCGTTCCAGTAGTGGCGGCGCGTCTGACCATCGTAGTGCTCGACGGTCGTCAGCCCGGCGGCTAAATCATAGCTAAAGCGGCAGCCGTCGCCGGTGCTGGTGCGGTTTTCCACCACGCGCCAGTGGTCGAATTTTTGCCAGCGGTATTCGCTCTCCAGCCCGCCCGGCATCCGGTGCCAGACCATCAGGCCGTGGTCGTTGTAACGGTATTCACGCGTCACCACGCCGGAGGCGTCCGTCGCGCTCGCCAGCTGGCCGCGCGCATCGTAGCACCACTGCATCAGCGGCCAGGTTTGGTTGCCGTCGAAATGGCTGGCTGCGGTCACGCGCAGCGGGAAACGTTCATCGTCATAGCGCAGGGTGACGTCGATGGCCCGCGGCTCATCATGGATACCAACCAGCCTGCCGTGCTCGTCCCACTCCGTCAGCAACGCGTTGTCGTATTCGTCGCTGAGGGAGGCCAGACGCAGGATGGAGGGATTCGCGCGGGTCGGTTTATACAGACGCCACACCGCGCCGTCATCGTCGGCAATCGCCACGTCGCCATTCTCATTGCGGCGGATAATGATGCCTTCGCTGATGCTGTAAAACGCGCGGTCGACCGGCGGCAGCTCAAAGCTCAGCTCGCGCCCGGTTTCGTCGAACCAGGTCGCATTGTTATCTTCCAGCGTCAGATAGCTGTCAAAAGTCGTTGCCCAGCCCAGACCAAACAGCCCTTCGCGGGTGGTCAGGCTGTTGTAGCTGCGCTGCCAGCGAAGCGGGAAGCGCCCCGGCAGCGAGAAGTCGAGCTCATCGTCGTCGTTCAGCACCTTCACGCCGGTGGCGGCGTGAACCGGGTGCGAGGAGCCAAACACGGCATTCACCGCCATATCGGCCAGCATCCCACCGCCAGCCGCTGCCAGCGCGCAGGGCATGTTTTTGAGGATCTTGCCCGGGCGCCCGCGCAGCAGGGAGAGCGCAATCATCCCCAGCGCCAGACCCGGCGTTTTACCGCTTTTGATATCACGGACCGTGAGCGTGTCCCCGCCGATGATCACGTTCGGGGAGACGTCGTCGGAAACGGTGCCTTCGCAGGTGGTGCGATCTTTCGCACGCACCGCGGGCTGCCCGTTGATAAAGACGCTTTTGGATCCTTCCGCCAGATACTGCGGCCCGGAGTGCTTTTCACACGCCACCTTGTCCTCTTCCAGCGGCGAGGTTCCCGCGGCGGCTGAGGCCACGCTCGGCTGCCACATTTCGCTGCCAAACTGTCCGGCGGCGGAAAGCAGCATGCCCGCGTAATCGGCAAAGCTGCCCGGCGACTGCGGCTCAGGGGACGGTGTATCGGCGGGCGTGAGCGTGCCTGCCGCGCGCGCGGCAGGGATTGCATTGGTCAGTACGTTGTTCGAACCGGTGGTGATTTTACCCGCAGGCGACGGCGGGAAAAGCGCATTGCCTAACCCTTCCGCGGCGTTGCTGATATCGTCGGTGATCCCCGCCACGTTCGCCAGCACGCCACCGATAATCCCGCTTAACAGACAGCTGGACCCAATCGCCGCCACGCCCGCTGCGGCCGCCCCGGCCCCCAGCAATGGCGCCGCTACGGTTGCTGCTGCGCCCACCGCCGCGCCGATCACCGCATAGGCGGCACCTTCCGCCACGATGCTGGTGATGTCAGCAAAAATGCTGGAGTGAATAATCTCGTCGCCCTTACGGGCCGCGTTGTTATCGCTCATGCCTTACACATTCCGGTTGTCGTTTAGCGTCAGACTCTGCTTAAGCGCGCTCCAGCGCACCTCGTCCTCTTCGGTAAAGGCTCTTAATGCCGAGAGGGTAAAAATCATCAATACCGGTTTGCCCGGCGTCTGCAAGGCCAGCTGTTTTTGCCACAGGCGTTGCCCGTTACGGTCAAACGTGGTCTCAACTTCCAGCCCGTTAATTTTTCCGTCAGGCCCGGCGTTTACGTTCCGGAATTCGCTCTGGGCGATCTCACCCATCTGAGGACGCAACACATCCCACTGGCGGTGAAACTCTTGTTCGTAGTCGCTGCCATCGGGAATCACGCCGCGGCTGACCACCACGGACAGCCCGCTTTCGTCATCGCGAATGATGTTCATGCTGTTATCCTGCCAGGCAGCAGGAAAAAGGGAAAATGAACCTTCCTGGAGGGTGTATTTCATAAGTGAACTCGGGATGATTAATATTGAGAGAAACATGAAGGCCAATCCATGTTGGCCCTTTGGCTGGCTGTTTTATTATTTACGCCATTGACCTGACTGTTCGACTAAAACATGGCTGCCTTTGCTGACAAGCAATTTCACGGGTGCATACGTCACGGTATAAGCGATCTCGCCATTCTTGTACGTTGAGCCGATTATTTTACCAGTGGGGTCGTGCAACGTTTTTCCCTTTAAGGAGATCGTACTGTTATCGCTTTTGCGCACACCGAGATAAACCATCTGGTCACATTCACCCTCGAAACGCCCGCACTTGTTTATCAGAGAGATAGTGAACTTTTCGGTGTCCAGTTTTCTGGTTTCAGCGTGATGAACCGAAGCGGCTTTACGTAACGTATAGCGCTGTGGAGCATAATCATTTCCTTTTTGAGGAGGGGTAACTAAAAGCCATTCCATCTCACTCCCCTTTATTTCCAGAACAGCCCGTCCGCCTGCGCCGCCAAACGATGAGTTAAACGCTACGTTCGCACGGTTTCCCGCGATCGTACCGCTAAGATTATGCTCATCATCTTCCGGGCAGTCGATGCGGTTTCCTCTCCGGGAGATATAGCAATATGACCCGGTGATACGGTTGCCTGATTCAGCTAACTGCAGGGTTAACGTCGAGTCGTTGCCAACCCCGCCTGCCCAAACCCCGTCAAACGCAGGTCTCGATTGGCTGTTCGCTGCAAACTGCATCGTATTGAACCTGGCGGCCCATTGCTGAATATCGGCATTAATCGGCTGACTATTATCAGATGACTGGTAATGGATAACGTTTGATTCTGGAACCACCCAGGCCGCGAAGATTTTGCCGTCAGGATTGATAACCAGCGCTGAGGCATTTTCCTGGTAGAGATCCTTTAGCCAGCCCTCAACAAACAATCCTCCACCTGGAGTGGTATGCGGTTCACCGAAGACATCAAAGTTATCAATAAAGGCCTGGTAATGATTTCCCAGCGTTTTCCTGAGAATGTCTGTCACTTCGCTATCATTAACGATGCGACTTACCGTATTGAGCTTATTGTATTGCGATAATTCAAGCGCGGTTGACGTTTCAACGACGCCTGCCAATAAAGCAGTGAACAATACGACTGCTAAATATTTTTTGGTCATAAATCACTCTGAAGAACCATTATCGTAATTCATTGTTATTTTTACAACCTTACTGTCTTTTACCTCAAAAGAGAGTAATTTCTTACCCAATTCATAGGAAACCCACTGCTCTCCGGAATCATTTTCGACCTGGCCACCACCATAAGCTTTATTAAGTTCATTTATTGTTGAACCAATATGGATCCCGCGAACTGTTTTGCCATCCGCAGCAGTTAGCGTAATCTGCGACACAATATAATCATCAACGCTTCTCTCGGCTTTATCCCACCAAAGATTGGAACTGAATATTTCTAACCCAGACTTTTGATGCTGAAAGAATTTATAATTTGTTCCGTCAAAAGGAACCTCTCCGACAAAATGGCCTTCAACCGGTAACTCAACTTTACGTGCAACGTCATTAGTCCATCTGTCGCCCAACGCGACAGATTGATTGTTTATTTGTACAGAAAAATCGGGATTTGCTAAAAGATTATGTGATGAATTTTCAACTTCTTTATTGATTTGAGCAGTCGCCGCATAACTGTTCAAACTGCAGAACACCAGAACAGAACAGAAAACACTCAGAATTTTTTTACTCATAAGTTAATCCATTACTTAAACTTGGGAATATCATATGATAGGTTTGCCCCAGGGAAATTATCAAACATTTTCTTCATATTTGATGTTTGGGCTACAGCCCAGTTGACATCAGTTGCATACTGATGCGTTCCTGGCGAAGCTGGGTTCCATCGCATCTTATAAAGATTGTTTTGGGCATAATCCGCATTATTAATGTATTTTTCGGAAATCCATTTCGCACCACCATCTATCGCTTTTTCTGGTGAAGTCCATCCCATTTTATATGCGTAATTGGAACCTGTTTTAACGGCATTGCCATCTAAAGCGCCAATACCGTACATATTATAAACTTTTACACCGTTGACCTCGACACCTTTTGCCAGTTCACTCGCTCCGTTACCTGTTTCGAGAGCTGAATGCGAGGCCAGGTAAACTTCACTGACATTGTATTTCTTTGCTGCATCAAGATATGTTTTTTCTTGACCTTCAAGTACGCCTTTCCCTTTCAAGAAGGAAGCCATATCAGTTTCAGAAACACCTGATGAAGATGAGAGATCAAGGAACTGATATTTATCAGTTCCGGTATTGTAGTTATCGGGGTTTGCATATTTCTTAATATCATCTTCAGAGGCGTTAACAAAACCTCGTCGCGTCCACTTTTGAGGTTTAGCCTTTAAATTCTTTTGCTTATCCACCATGTCCTGCAACGAATAATCATATTCACTGGTTTTGTCTGTGCCAGTTGATGCAGCTGAATTGTTTTGCGCTGGTGCCGTTTTACCTGCTCCTCCGGCAACTCCCGCGCCGGCAGATTTTTTAGCCTGATCTGGAGAGAAATACGCCTGCACCGCCGCATCAATATCCCCTTTATGCCCCGATCCCGGCGCCGTCGTGCCCGGCTTGGTTCCCGACGTGTTCAGATGCAGCTTACCGCCCGTGGTGATATACCCATCCCCTTCCACGAAGAAGTTAAACTCTTTGCCGATCAGGTTAATCTTGCCGTTCGCGTTGAGTTCAATGGCGCTCTCACCAGAGACCAACCGCAGCTTCGTCCCGGAAGCGATAACATACTGCTCCACCGCCGCATCCAGCTTACCTTTCCCCGTCAGGATCTCGGTGCCACCTTTCACAGCCTGGGTCTGATTCGCTTCCACGCGATGCAGTTCATTTTTCTTCACGTAATGGCTGCGCGCTCCGCCGACGCTGTGCGTTTCATCATTTTTAACGCTGGTGTCCATGTTACGCTCGGCCTGGATCCACACCTGCTCTGCACCCGCCTTGTCCTCAAACCGCAGGGCATTGGCATTGTCCACGGAACCGTCTTTCGTGCGGCTCATAAAGCCCATCTGCGTCGCCGCAGCCGGCAGCGCCCACGGCGGCATGCTCGCGTCGTTGTACACCCGACCGGTAATGATCGGACGGTCCGGGTCGCCGTTGATAAAGTCCACCACCACCTCATCGCCCACGCGCGGGATCTGCACCCCGCCGTAGCCCTGGCCCGCCCACGCGCTCGACACGCGCACCCAGCAGGAGCTGGTGTCATCGCCCTTCGCCAGGCGGTCCCAGTGGAACTTCACCTTCACGCGGCCGTATTTGTCCGTCCAGATACTCTCGCCGTTCGGGCCCACCACCTTCGCGGTCTGCGGGCCGTAGGTGCGCGGCCACGCCGTGGTCTGCGCCGGACGGTAGACCACCGCCGACGGAATGACCGTGAAATCGGTCCGGTGAATAGTTTCACCCTCGCCGCTGGCGTAGCGGTTCTCTTCGAGGTGGTAACCCGCCGCCGTGACCAGATACTCACCGTTGTCGCTGAAGAACGGCGCGTTGGTTAACGTGAAGGTGTGCCCGGGCGCAATCCCCGCCGCCGTGGCGGTGGCCTGAATCTGCTGGTGCTCAACCTGCCAGCGCTCCTGACGGATACGGGCATAGAACTCCCCGTGCCCCTTGTCCACAAAGCGCCCCGGCCAGTCGTACACGTCAATGCTGCCCGGCGTCGGCGACGCCGGGTTCTGCTGGGCCTGGAACAACCACGCGTTCGGCTTGCGGAAGTCATAGTCGTCGAGGCTGTAAATCCCCGGCGTCACGCTGTCCTCCAGCGCCCACTGGCTGATGCCCTCTTCATCCGTACTGCCGCCGGACGGCGTCTGGTGGTAAGGAATAACCTCATAGCCGCTGAACGGCTGGTACTGCGTGGCGGCGTCGGTGAGCACCAGGGTGTGCTTGTCCGCCTCATGGCGGAAGTGATACGCAATCCCCTCCAGCTCCATCAGACGGCTGATGAAGTCCAGGCTCGACTCCTGATACTGCACGCAGTAGTCCCACACCCGGTAGCTGCCGGTGAGTTTGTCCTCAACGTTGACCTGATGCTCACCCAGCAGGGTTTTCACAATCTGCGGCACCGTCTGGCCCTGGAAAATACGCAGGTTACGGTCGCGCTTCATCGGCCACAGGTCCGGCTCCACCGTCAGCTGGTACACCGCATAGCGGGTGCCCGTCAGCTCAACGGCGCTGACCGCCACGCGGGTAATTTTGCCGTTAACATAGCGGGACGTCAGCAGGTTCTGCGTCGGGAGGGTCACCGTGACCGGCTGGCCCAGCAGCTTACTGCGGTCAATGCGCGCGTCCGTGCCGAGCACGGTCAGCGTCAGCGCGAACGACTCGGACATCGCCTCGCGGCCCGTCAGTTTCCAGAACAGAAGCCCCTCCACCGGGAGCTGAACGGTAATTCGGTTGAGCATAATCTTTATTCCATCTAGCTTATGCGATGCAGATAAGAGATTCTGCATCTGTGATAAAGCGTCATTCAAGAAAGGGGCTTTTCCCTCTTGATCATCCAAAAAACAAGAGAGTAGATTTTCAGTGACTCTGATGTGACAAATAAACCTACATTCAACCAGATGTTTGAAAAATCAAACATACTTACTAAAAGAGGGAACAATGAGACCGAACATCTGAATGAAATCAAGCGAAAAAATTCCTGAGCGAGTGCAAGTTTAACCGCTCCGATCTTTCGCTTGAAGAATAAACAGGCCGAAGTACACAAAGAGAGTAATAAAAGTAAGTCAAGCACAAAAAAAAGCATGACCAAAACGCTGAAACCATCACCTGCATAATAATGCAACGAATCACTAAACGCTTTTGCGTCTGAAATGAATGGAATTCTGTGCTGGCGAACTGAATTCACGCAATAAAGCAATATTGCGAGAAGATCCATACTTCCCCAGAAATACCATAGATGGCTATTTAAATGAGCGAGCTTGTTTTGTGTACGCCCGTTATTATTATTTAAAAAAATGGGGGAGCACATATTGGCTTCAACTCAACCCTCCGGGTTAGGAATAAATTCAAAACGCACAAACAGGAGAGACAATCTTCTCGTACTCCTTTGAATGAAGCCTAAGACTTCGAAGATCGTACACTTCCATAGTCTCCCCTGTTTATATTCCTACGGATTCACCAGCCAGGTGCCCGGCTTGGTAATATCCAGCGTCTGGCCACGCGTTCTTCCGTTGCCCTGCAGTTCAATCTTCGCCTCACCGGCCGGCAGCTTGAGCGATGCATAGCCGTTGGTTCCCGGACGCAGCGCTTTTGGCTCGCCGTTCACTTTCAGCGTTTCGCCGTCGAGGATGCGGATATAGACCAACGCAACAGGGCTCGCGGCAGGCGGTGGCGTCTGCTGTGCCGTCGCCGGTTCGCTCACCTTCGCCGTTTCTGGCTTCACGTCTGGGGCGTTCGCGGCGGTTTCGGTTGGACGCGTCTCTGCCGGTGCCTGCGCAGCCTGCTCTGGCGCATCTTTGCCGCTGCTGAAAAGCATCGCGCCAGCGACAACGCCGACCAGCACGCCTGCGGCAACCATGCCCGGGATCCTGTAGCGACGCCAGTCGAGCAGCGACGCCGGCTGTTCCTCCTCCACCGGTACCAGCATGGTGCCGGGCTTTTTCGCCGTCAGCACGTCGTTAATCCCGGCGACCGGCATCTCTATCAGCGCGGCGAACTCATCGATGGACTGTGGACGGTCCTCCATGTGCAGCGCCAGCGCGCGGTCAATGGCCTGCAGCAGCGGAATGGAATAGCCCTGCGGCATGATTTCCACCAGCGGTTTGCAGGTATCCTGAATCGAGCGCACCACGCTGACCGGCGGCGGAGAACCCACAATCAGGGTACGCAGCACGGCGCCGAGGGCGTAAATGTCCGTCCACGGGCCCTGCTCGCTTTCGTTGTCGTCGGTGTACTGCTCAATCGGCGCAAAGCCCGGGCGCAGCATGGTTTCCGTTTCGTCGGAAAGGTTACCGATGGTGCGGCGCGCGGAGCCGAAATCGAGCAGCACCGGCAGGCCGTTATCCTGGATCTGGATGTTATCCAGCGAGATGTCTCGGTGCAGATAGCCTTCGTCGTGGATGGTCTTAATCGCACCGAACAGCATCGGCAGCGTGCGGCGGATCCAGGCCTCGTTGATCAGTTCCGGCTTTTCCTCGCGCAGGCGCGAAAGCGTGGTGCCGCTGTAAAATAGCGTCCCCATGTAGGCCGTGTCGTTTTGCACCCAGAAGCGCAGAACGTGCAGCAGGTTCGGGTGGTTAAAGCGCGCCAGCAGACGGGCTTCCTGGATAAAGCTGTTCAGGCCCGCGGAGAACGCTTTGCCAAAGCGCTCGCTGCGCAGCACCAGGGTCATGTCGTCGCCGCGTACGGCGAGCGAGGAAGGCATAAATTCTTTGATAGCGATAGTGCGTTCGAGCTGGTGATCCCACGCGCGATAGACAATGCCAAAACCGCCGCCGCCGATCACCTCTTTGATTTCAAACTCGTTGAAGCGGTACCCGACCGGGAGCGCGCTTGGGACAGTCCGATTGTTATCATTATCCGTCATCTTTTACAGTTCTCTTGATGATTATTACGCGGCAAACTGACAGTGAAACTCGCCCTGCTCGCAGGTGACGTGCAGACGTCGGTACTGTTCGTCGCTGCGGCTGGCGGTAAGTAAGATCTGGCTCATCTGAGGCAGCAGGGTGTTGGTCAGAATAGCATCCACCATGCGGCCGCCGGACTCCACCTCGGTGCAGCGCTGAACAATCTGTTCCACCACGCTGTCGTCAAACTCAGAAATAATGCTGTGATTCTCCTCCAGACGACGCTGAATGCGCTTGAGCTGCAGGCGAACAATCTGCCCCAGCATCTCGTCGCTGAGCGGGTAGTAAGGCACCACCAGCAGGCGACCCAGCAGCGCGGGCGGGAAGACCTCCAGCAGCGGCTGGCGCAGCGCGCCGCTTAACGCCTCAGGCTCCGGCATCAGGTCCGGATCGGCGCACATGGCGCTAATCAGCTCGGTGCCGACGTTGGAGGTCAGAATAATAATGGTGTTGCGGAAATCAATGTGGCGCCCCTCGCCGTCTTCCATCCAGCCTTTGTCGAAGACCTGGAAGAAGATCTCGTGGACGTCCGGGTGCGCTTTCTCAATTTCGTCCAGCAGCACGACGCTGTATGGGCGGCGGCGGACGGCCTCGGTTAATACCCCGCCTTCACCATACCCTACGTACCCCGGAGGCGCACCTTTTAAGGTGGAGACGGTGTGCGCTTCCTGGAACTCGCTCATGTTGATGGTGATGACGTTCTGCTCGCCGCCGTACAGGGATTCGGCGAGCGCCAGCGCGGTTTCGGTTTTACCGACGCCGGACGGACCGCACAGCATAAAGACGCCCACCGGCTTGTTCGGGTCGTCCAGCTTCGCCCGGGAGGTTTTCACGCGGCGGGCAATCAGGTCCAGACCGTGACGCTGGCCGATAACGCGCTGGTTCAGCGTGTCGGCAAGGTTGAGTACCGCGTCGATCTCGTTTTTCACCATCCGGCCCAGCGGGATCCCGGTCCAGTCAGAGACGACCGCGGCGACCACGTTTTCATCCACCGCGGCAAACAGCAGCGGCTCGTCTCCCTGTAAGGCGTTCAGCGCCTGCTGCTGCTCCGCCAGCTGGCCGCGCAGCTCGGCGGTATCTTCTTCGCCCGCCGCGAACAGCGCGGCGCGCAGGCGGATAATCTCCTGCACCAGGCTGCGCTCTTCTTCCCAGCGCCGGGCCAGGGCTTCGCGTTTTGTCTCATACGCGTCGCGTTCGGCGCGTAATGCCGTGACGCGCTCGGCATCACCCGCCCCCACGCGCGCTTCGCGTTCTGCGATCTCAATTTCCACGTCAAGCGCAGCAAGGTGGCGCAGGCAGTCTTCCAGTTGCGCAGGCGGCGCGCTCTGGCTCACCGCGACGCGGGCGCAGGCGGTGTCGAGCAGGGCCACGGCTTTGTCCGGCAGCTGACGCGCCGGGATGTAGCGGTGGGACAGCTTCACCGCCGCGCTGACCGCTTCGTCGAGCAGCAACACCTGGTGGTGCGTCTCCAGCGGCGACACGGTGCTGCGCAGCATCAGAATGGCTTTCGCTTCGTCCGGCTCGTGAACCTGCACCGTCTGGAAACGACGGGTCAGCGCCGGGTCTTTCTCAATGTACTTTTTGTATTCTGCCCAGGTGGTGGCGCCGATGGTGCGCAGCTGGCCGCGCGCCAGGGCTGGCTTCAGCAGGTTCGCCGCATCGCCGGTCCCCTGCTGGCCGCCTGCGCCAATCAGGGTGTGGATCTCATCGATAAACAAAATGATCGGCGTGGCGCTGGACTGGACTTCGTTAATGAGCGCCTGCAGACGGGCTTCAAACTCGCCTTTCATGCCTGCACCGGCCTGCAGCATGCCGATATCCAGCAGCCACAGCTGAATGTTCTGCAGCGGCTCCGGCACGTCGCCGTCGGCGATACGCAGCGCCAGCCCTTCCACCACCGCCGTTTTCCCGACTCCGGCCTCCCCGGTCAGCAGCGGGTTGTTCTGACGACGGCGCATCAGGATATCGACCATCTGGCGGATCTCCTCGTCGCGCCCGACGACCGGGTCAATCTTCCCTTCGCGGGCGCGGGCGGTCAGGTCCTGACCGTACTGGGCCAGCGTCCCCTGAGCAGCCTGAACCGCGCCCGCCGGTGCGTCGACGGCGGCAGCGGCCTGCTGCGTCTCTTTGCTGTTGGCGCAGATGGTATCGAACTGCTCAATCAATACCTCGACGTTAAGGCGGGTGAACTGCGCCGAAATGCTTTTCAGCACGTTGGCCAGGTTCCAGGTTTTGAGTATGCCGATCAGCAAATGGCCGCCGCGAATGCGGCTGACGCCAAACTTCAGCGAGCCGAAGACCCAGGCGCGCTCCACGGCGCTGTCGATATGCTCGGAGAGATCGGAAACGGAACTCGCCCCGCGCGGAAGCACATCCAGCGCGGCAACGATATCGCTCGTCAGCTGCTGCTCGTCGAGGGCAAAGTGGCGGATGACCTGCTGCAGATCGCCATCCTGCTGCTGCATCAGCTGATGCAGCCAGTGCACCAGCTCAACATAGGGGTTGCCGCGCAGCTTGCAGAACGCAGTGGCGCTTTCCAGAGAGGTAAATAACAGCGTATCCAGTTTGCCGAAAAGCACGGCACGGCTAATTTCTGACATGTTAGTTTCCATTAACAATGATTCGGTATACGGAAGGATTACCGCTCTGCGCGATACACCAGATCGCCGCGCGGGACAGGCTGCGGCTGAAGGCCCAGCCAGGTGTTATAGCCTAATCGCCCATGACTGCCGAGCGTGGCGCCCTGCACCGCGTCTGCGCGCAGGATCACCCGCGTTTCCCATTCAAACTCCACGCCGGCGTACTGACGCACCCAGTCGCGCAGCTCGGTGACCCACGCTTCACCCGGCAGAAAGCGGTTGTACTCCTCCGCGCTCAGCGGGCCAATCTCGATGCGAAACTTATGCTGCACGTCGCGGACGGCGACGCCGAGAAAGGCGGACTCACCCATGCGCGGCATACGGCGTCCTGCTCCCAGCTGCGCCTGCTCGCGCGTGGAGAGCGGCATCCACTGCGGCACGTTGCTGACCAGTTTGACCGGCGCCTTAAAATAGCTGCGCAGGATCTTCTCCAGCCCCTCCGGATCCCGCCCGTGACGGGTCAGGTGCCCGGCGTGGGTAAAGCGCGCGTGCGCGCTCAGGCTGCCGTTGTCCATCTGACCCGGCTGGCCCATGCCAATCAGCGACGCCAGATAGCCCTCAAAGCGCTTGTTATCGGCGCGGTCCAGCGAGACGGTAGGCTGCGCATCCGCCCACGCGCGGTAAAACAGCAGCGCCAGACGATGGTGGAACAGATCGGCAAACGCGCTCAGGCTGGTGTCCTGATGATGATAAATACGCTCGCGGGCGTACTCGGTCATGTGGACCGGCAGCGGGCCGTTCGGGCCAAACAGGCCGAAGCTGAGGATAGAGACCTCATGCAGCCCGCTCTCTTCCCGCTGACGCACCCTGGCCAGCGTCGACGGGGCAAAACTCATCGACGGCTGCTGGCCGATGCGCAGCGGTTCAAATTTTGGCAGCGGCGCGCGGCCCAGCGGATAGCGCTCGCCGCCCTGGGCATCAATGCGCCTTAACAGCTGAATCAGATCGTAGCGCCAGGGCGTCTCACGGACGCCGTGCCAGAACGCATCCGGCAGCTTCGTCAGGCGATGCACGCGCAGCGGTGCAGTGGCGGCGTCACTCATATCAGCGCCCTTTTACCCATGCGCGGCGCCCAGTAGCCAATCTCGCCGCGCTGCTGACTCTTCAGGGTGAACTCGGTGAAGCTGTTGATAGAGACCAGGCGGGCAAAGAGGCGCTCCATCACGCTGCCGAAGAGCCACGGACTGGCCCCCGAAAAGGCTCGCTCATCCACCGTCAGCGTAATGCCGATCCCGCGGGCGAACACCACCGGGCCGGGTTCAGGCACGCGGCGGTGAACCGGCTCCAGCACGCAGTGGCGCACCCCCTCCACCTGACGCGCAACGGGCGTTTCGGCCAGGTTGGCGTACAGCCCTAACAGCTGGCGCAGCGCGGCAGCCCCCTCCTCATTGTCACTGTCCATCAGGCTGAGGTAGTTCATCTGCAGCTGGCTGATAAGCCGCCAGGTGCTGAACCCTTCCGCCAGCGCCGGACGCGGCGGCGTCGGCCCTTTACGCAGGGTGAGGGATTTCACCGGCATGGAGTCAGCCATAATGAACTCCCCGAGCTCCTGCTGCAGCATCAGCGGCAGGTCACGGCTGGTGCAGAGCACCTCCGCAGAGATATAGCGCAGGTTTTCCTGCCACGGCGCGTGCTGTTCATCCACCAGCGAGACGAAGACCTCCGAGCCGATATAGCCGGTACGGGTGCCGTAGCGCAGGGCGTGCTCGGACAGCACGCGCTGCTCGCGTCGCAGGGAAAAATAGGCCCCGTAGTTGCCCGCATCGCCGCTCCAGGTGCTCCAGAACGGACGAAACGTCTGGTCATCACGCTGGCCGTCCGCGCTGCCATAGATTTTTTTCACGGCGTAGATTTCATAATCCAGCGGACGGATGTTATCGACCACCAGATGGTATTCATGCTGACCGTCATTAAGCTTCTGCCGCGCCGCAACTTTCGGGAACAGGTTGATGACCGGGGTGCAGTGCAGCGCCAGATGGCTGGCATCGACCACGCGCTCCAGCTGTTCATCCGACTTATCCAGCAGGATGAAAATGTCGAAGGCTTTTTCACCTTCACAGCGCTGGATGAGCGTGCTCAGGCCGCTGAGGCTAATGAAGCGGAAACGGGCCGGAAACGCGAAATACTCCTGCAGCAGGCGATAGCCGTCAAAGTTGCGCAGATCGTCCGGAAGCAGCGCCTGGTCAGGCTCAAAACCCTCCTGGCGCAGCGCATCCGTTGCCAGCAGCTGTCGCTGCGGCTGCGGGCTGACCGTCTGACAGACGATCCCGGCGTGGTGCTCCATCACCAGCTCCAGCAGCTTCAGCGCCTCGATATCCGGACCGGCGAGGAAAAATTCCAGACGGTCGAAGTCCAGGTGCCCGAGATGTTGCGGGCCGTCGCAGGCGATGCGGATCCGCAGGGCGCTGCCGATCCCCCGCTGGCTCAGACCCAGCTGTGCGAGCGGCAAATCGGCGGGGACTCCGCCCAGCTCGACCTTGTCGATTTTCAGCGGCAGCAGGTTGACCTCGTGCGCCGTGGTATAGCTGCAGGTCACGCCGGTTTTTTTCAGCGCCAGGCTGTCCATCATGGTACCGCGCGGCACGACGAAGCCCTTGCTCAGGTCGCCCCGGCTGCTGTCGGGCAGAATCTCCGCAATCGCCATCGACGGCGTGGGCGCAAGATAGTTCGGCGCAATCATCTCCAGCAGACGCTGGGAGAAGCGCGGAAACTCCGCGTCCATTTTCATCTGCACGCGGGAGGTCAGGAAGGCGAACCCTTCCATCAGACGTTCGGTATACGGGTCCGCCACGTCGATGCCGCGCATGCCCAGCCGTCCGGCGACTTTAGGGTAGCGTTCGGCAAACTCGGCCCCCATTTCGCGCAGGTAGGCCAGCTCACGGTTGTAGTATTCGAGCAGTTTACTTTCCATGATTACCCCGCATCTTTCAGTTCAAAATGGCCGTTTTCCAGATCGACATCGGTGCGAAACAGAAACTCCAGCGGGTACGGCACGCACCATAAACGCCCTTTGATCTCGATGGAGAGCACGTTGTGCAGATCCAGCGAGGAGGTATCTGACACGCAGCGGACCTGCAGCCCCTGCGGCAAAATGCGTGGTTCAAAATTGATGATGGCCTCGGTGAGCTTGCGCTGAATGTCGTGCCATTCGATGTCCGACATTCTTTTCCCGGCCAGGGGCGCGACGCCGAAGTTAACCACCGAGCGGCTCACGTGCGGTAGCGCGCTTAAATCGCCGGAGGCATCGTGGTTGATGGTATTAAACAGCCACTGCAAATCGCGCAGCACATTGCGGCGCAGGGCGGCGTGGGTGATCAGATTGCTGTTGGCCGACTCACGCTTTTTTTCCGGGTCGTTATCGGTGAGGCGATCGAGCAGCGAGGGCTGCATTTTGTCGCGCGCCCCCACCTTCTCCTGCTTGCTGCGGGCTTGCCAGCCGCTGCGCAGCAGATCGCCTTCGCCAGCGGGATTACTCATCGGCTCCATCCGTCGCAAACGTCACGAGGCTTAAGGACAGCAGCGGGCTTTCGCTTTGCTCGCTCAGCCAGGCCTTCTGGCCCTGGCCTTCATAGAGCGTGCCGTCAGTATCGAGCGGGTGCCAGTCGGTGGTCCGCCCGAGTTTAACCGCGTCAGAGGCATCGGCCGCAAACGGGTAACGCGCCGGGATCTGGCACACCTGCTCCGTCCCGTCCGTCAGGCGCACCAGCGCGTGACGCCAGACCAGGTCGGTCACGCTGGCAGGCGCCTGGAAACGGATCTCCGCGATAGCGTTAAACGGCAGCCAGAAATAGCGCCCGTTGACGATGGTTTCGCACACCGGGCCGAGACGGGCATCGCCGTCCATCAGCCAGTCAAAGGCCTGCGTCTCCTCGTTTTCGAGGGTAATCTGGCCGGGGGTGGCCTGCGCCTGTTCAAGGGCTTCCAGACGCAGCGCCTGCGCGCGCTCGCCCTCCTCGCTCAGCGCCGCCGCAAGGGTGGTTAGCCACGGCCACTGGGTTTCAGGCATCGCCGGACGCGCCTGTCCCGCCATCACCTGCGCGCGCTGCAGCTCGCCCTGAATGGACTGCTCCAGCAGCGTGACGGTAGGTTTCGCCTGCGGCTTCAGCGCCAGCCAGCTTTTCAGCTGGGTCAGGGCGCGCGTCCAGTTGCCGCTAAGGGTTAAAAACTGCACGAACGCGGCGCGGAGGTCGGCATCCGCCGGACGGGCTTTGATTTCTGCTTCCAGACGCGCAAGCGCGTCGTTGAGCGACTCACCCGCCAGGTGTTGATAGAGCGTATTCATCGCCATTCCTTAATTTGCCGCGCGCCAGGCGCCAACGGCCGGATCGCGCAGCTGAGGACGCAGGGTGTCAATCAGCACGATATTCAGCGGGGTGCCGGGTGCCACCCAGGCGCTCCAGGTTTTTTTCACCGCCGCGATACGCGCCTGCAGTTTTGCATCGTCGCTGGCGGTTTCACGGGAGATCTCCACCGCGATGGTGCCGTTGCTCTTCCAGCTGTTCAGGGCGCTGTCGTAAGGCAGGATCATCCAGCTCTGGTCGCTGTTTGGGGTGCTGAATACCATGCGCTCTTTGTTGACGGAGGTGATCAGCGCGTTTTCCGGGTCGGCGCTCTGATTCAGCCCGGTGACCGGGAAGCCATGAATGTACGTTACCGCCATCTCTTTCTGCCCGCCGTTGCGGGACTGCGACACAACGGTGTGTCCGCTCAGCCAGCTGCCATTCCCGCAGCGGGTGGTGTCAGAATCCGGAATGAAGAGCGCCGGTGCAGAGGCGCCCCCTTCCCAGAAGGTGCGCAGGTGGCAGCCGTCCTGCAGGGTAAACTCCTGCCACGGCGTACGGTCGGCGGCAACGGTGCGGGAAGCCACGTTCTGATCGGGCGGCAGTAACGCGCCGCTGGCTGGGGTGGCGGTGACGGTCGCAGCAGGCGCGGCCTGCTCCTGTTTCACCACCAGCGCCCAGTCCTGCGCTTTGCCAGCCGTGCCCTGCGCCAGCGTGGTTCCCGCCGGATCGTTGAGCGTCCAGCTGAGTTTATTGACTTTACTGCACTGGTGTTCCAGCAGCGCGCCAAGACGCGGCACAAAGTTCTCCAGCACGGAGACGTCTTTCTTGCCGTTCGCCACAATGCGCAGCGCCACCTCAGGCTTACACCAGCTCTGCGGCGTGTTGTCTTTGATGTTGTCGATCCAGATATCCAGCTTCTGCGCAGGAGACTGCACGATGCGGAAATTTTCAGCCTGCGCGGTAGAAGTCGCCGCCAGAAGTGCCAAACCCGATAGCCAAAGTTTCATATCGTTCCTTGTGTGTCTAATCAGTTCCGCAGGGAAGAAATTGTGCTGCGTCAGAGAGGGTGTGCAGCAAAGTGGTGTCCTGAGGGTTGCCCATCCATACCGCCAGGGCAGTATAGTTATCCTGGGCATTCCCCTCCTGTTCGCCATTCTTTTGAATGATTTGGTTCATTAAGGTCAGCCACTCCTGCGGCGTATTCACCATATGCAGCGACTGCTTCATTTGCTCTTCGCTGACGCCGTGCCAGAACCCGTCGGTGCAGAGTAAAAAGGCATCGCCGTCTTCAACCTGCACCACGTCGCTGTAGCTCGCTTCCGGCCCGCCGTTTTCAATTCCCAGCGCCAGATAGAGCAGATTGCTGTTCAGGTTGTCGGTCTGGTGCCCGGCATCTTTCATCTGCTGCACCAGGCTGTGGTCGGTGGTCACATGCCACAGCCATCCCCGGCGGAACAGGTACAGGCGGCTGTCTCCGGCATGGGCCCAGTAGGCCAGCCCGTAATCACGGTCAATGAACAGGCTAACCAGCGTCGTGCTCATCCGGCGATAGTCCTGAACGGCCTGCTGTTCGCTGAGAATAGTGCGATTCGCCGTCTGCACGTAGTCGCGAATATGCTGCGCATTAAGATGTTTGTCGCCATCAAAGCGGGAGATAATGCTGTTGCGGGCCAGCGCGGCGGCCACTTCGCCGCCCGGCAGCCCCGCGATGCCGTCGCAGACGACAAAGCAGGCTGAACGTTCCCCAATGGTTTCTCCCGTCTGATCCTGGTTGCTGGCGCGCGTCCCCTGGCGGGAGAGAGAAGCCGTTGCGATATTCATTTGTCTTCCGATCCGCTCTGTGAGTCTTTGTACTGATTCACCTCCATGTCATACGCATGAAGGAAGGCCTCGCCGAACAGGGTGTGGAAGTCGTCCTCAATCTCGCCCGCCGTCTCGCCATAGCTGCGAACAAAGTAGTCCCACAGGGCGGCTTTGCGGCTGCCCGGCAGCGCCAGACGCGAGGTCATGCCGTTCTGCTTCGCCTGCTCTTCCAGCTGTTCCGGGTTAAAGGACTGCAGCATCGCGGCAATAATGGCGCGGATGCCGGAGATCATGCCCAGCTGGTGCGCCTGCAGGTCGATCAGCGCGTCGCGCACGGATTTGGTTGGCGGCATAAAGCCCGGCATCGGGGTGCCGAACATCTGGATTAACACGGTTTTGCCGGTCGGCAACAGCTTGAACGGGTTGTTGGCATCGTCCAGCACCATGGTCATGTCGGCTTTTACGCCGCGCTTGAGAATGGAGCGCGAGGAGAGCAGCGCCACGGTCCCCTGAGAGAACATGCCGAGGATCTGCCCCAGCTGACGCATATTTTCACGGTCAAACTGCGGAACGGGCTGCATTTCGCTGAGTCCCATCCCCTCCAGCAGCGCCTCCAGCAGCTCGCCCTGCAGCACTTCGCCCTTCTCACCGCTGTTTGCCGTGGCGGCTGGGGCGGCGGCGTTATTGACCGGATCGATGCGCAGGCGGCCCTTCGGGGCCTGAGCGCTGCTGCGCGCAACGGCCTGTGGCGTCGGCATCGTGAAGCCAGCGTAATCCGGTCGCGCGGGTTCTTCTTCAGCACGCGGTTCCTCCTGCGGCTCAGGGGCGAACAGCGGAGAATCGGCCAGCGCGTCCTCTTCCTGCTCAGGTTCCGGCACGGGGGCTGGCTTCTCGTTAATCACGTCATCCGGATGGGTTAACGGCGCGCCGCCCATCAGCCCGAGCGGGTCGTCATTACGCGCGGCTGGCGCGCTGGACTTACCGCCAAACAGGGCCAGCGGATCGAGCTCATCCGTCCCCTCTTCGTTCGGGGCTGGCTGGGTCTCAACCGGTGGCACCAGCGTGGAAGGCGTAACGTCGTCAAAAATGCTCTCTTTTTTAAACAGCGCTTCGTCGCTGAACAGCGAGTCCGGATCGACATGCTTACGTTCGAGCGTGGGATCGCTGTCGTTGAACATCGCCAGCGGATCTTCGGCGTTACGCTCCGGGGCTGCAGGCTGGGAGAACGGATCGTGCGATGCCGCAGGCTGCGGTTTTGTACGGTTGCTGGAGATGCTGTCGGAGATGGAAAACTCCTGCATCAGGCTATCCCAGATCTCCGTTGGCACGGCGGTCGGCTCGGCTTTCCCACGGGGTGCGGCACTCGCCGGTTTCGGCTGCTGCGCAGGCGCAGGAGCCACGGTCGGACGCGCCTGCTGGTGCAGGCTGGCCGCCATGCGGCTCACGGGCTGGGTATCGTGGATCAGCTCGGTCACTTCGATACGGTAGTCATCAATACCGAGAATGTCGCCATCCTGCAGCTCAACCTGACGCCCTCGCTCCAGCGGAATGTCATTTAATACCACACGGGTAACGCTGCCGCGGTTGGTGACGCGGCATTCGCCCTGAGCGTCCACGTGAACAATGGCCTGCAG
This sequence comes from Enterobacter cloacae complex sp. IR53041, assembly GCF_049238285.1. Taxonomy (NCBI): domain Bacteria; kingdom Pseudomonadati; phylum Pseudomonadota; class Gammaproteobacteria; order Enterobacterales; family Enterobacteriaceae; genus Enterobacter; species Enterobacter cloacae complex sp. IR53041. Next base: position 180,437 of record NZ_JBMKHB010000001.1, read on the forward strand.
ACGAGAGATGGTGCGGTCATTGTCCGGCAATACCAGATTGTTATCCGTACCGCGCCCAATGGTGCCGCCCGGGGCGTAAAAATCACAGCTGCTTTGCGGCGGCTGATGACCGGGTTTCGTAGAAATAATCGTGAATCGCATGGCGTATTCCTGCTGGTATGATTAGCGCTCAAACGCTGCCGCTCTCGGGGCGAGAACGGCGGCGTTTGGGGTTAACACATTCTATTCAGTCTGCGTAAGCTTAAACTGGCCTGAGGGACCTTCTTGTAAGGTGAAGCGGGCCGCATAGCGAATAGAATCGTTTTTCCCTGACACCTTCAGGGCAACATCATATTCTCCGGCTTGCCACGCAATCCCCTGCCACTGGTGACACTGTTGGGTCGTTAACGTCACTTCAGGGCTAAACGTTGACGGCGGCGATACCGCTTTCCATTCATTTCCCGCGCGTTTCATAATGGTGGGTGAATGGCTGGTGACCGGCGCTTCTAACCCGGAATTAGCAGGGATAGCAAAGCAGGGTTCATTATTTTTCAGCGTTACCGAAAGCGACTGATATTGTTCTGGATGAGACAAACAGGCGCTGACCATTAACGTGACTGCAAACACACCGAATAACTTTTGCATAATCATGCCCGCCAATCCTGAGGGCTCTTGAGGTTGATAATGACCGGGGAAAACTCCCCGGCCACATGCGCAATTACGCTTCTTTGTTCTCTTTGATGTTCCAGCCAGCGCTGCTTTCAGCACCTTTACCACCCGACGTGGTCTGCTCCCAGTACTGCTGTTTCACTTTCGCAGCCTGGAATGCATAGGTCACACCAACGGTATCGCCATTGTCAGCACCGGTATACTGAACAGAGGTCACCAGCACATCTTCCAGCGTGATGCGGGAGTATTCCACCTGCTGGCCGCCCGCTTTACAAACGGACAGCTCAACTTTAGTCAGGTGTTTACCGCTTGCGCAGTGTTTCAGGATAGCGGTGGTGGATTTGTCGATCAGCGCGTTAACGTGCAGGTCGTTAAAGTTAACTTTACCGGCACCGCCGCCACCGCCAACGCTCATATTACCTGGCTGGGAAGCGCCCCAGGAGAAGGAGGTAATATCAGTCCAGCCGGTGTGGTTAGAATCTTTCGATTCGCCCGTAACACCCTCGACCTTCAGAAACATATCAATAGCCATAATATCTACTCTTCGTGGATGAACAATATTGCTTTCGAAAAAGCACTTATATGGCAAACAGGAAAGCATGGGGCTGAATAAAACCGTCCATATTTTACCTCTGCCTCATATCAAATGACCCGTGTCATTTGACAGTCTTACATTCCCCCGGAATAAATGGAAAGAATGTGAAGTCTTTTACTACTTCGGGTTATCCTGAATCCAGGTGCGGTCAGGATTTCCGATGATTAATTGAGGAACAAGTTTATTAAGTTCGTCACTATGATAAAGACGCAGACAATTTAACGTGACACCTTTTACGTCGGGCTTTCGCTCAGCATGAAACCCGTTAATGTGATCTTTATATTTTCCAATGAGCGCATCCATTTTCTCAGTGCCATTTTCAGCATCAAAAGGTATCCACTCAATGAATGCACTCGCAGTGCGAGCGGCGTCAGTAGAAAACTGGCTGCCTTTATCTACCACCTGCGCAAGGCAGCGCGCAAGGACAAAATCTTTAACTACCTGCCGGTATGTTTGCTGCTGATAAAAATCAACGTATGGGTTATCGCCGCGAGCAGAAAAACATAAGCAAGCGAGCAAAAGAAATGCTGTCTTTAGCTGCCTGGATGAAATTATTTTAATTCCCAAAACCAGATTTCCTGACAGTACGGAAAGCAATCGGAGTTACATATAAACGAATTATTACTCAGAGGCTCGATAAGGTCGATATGACCACCGCCATACCCATCAATTTTATTGAAGAAAACAACGCCTTTTCGGCCCAACATCGATCGCGCACCCGCCTCACGATCGGTAAAGATTTCTGCCTTGCCAAACACATGGGATTTATAAAGTTGATCCGCAAGTAATTTTGCGCCGGGTTCGATTGTTTTTCCTTTATAGGGGCCCGACTTTATGGGTAAACGCCCTGTGAATTCAACATTACATTTTAACAATGCCAGACTCATTCTTACCGCACAGGTATTTTCGTATGCCGGTTGCTGCTTGATAATCGTTGAATAATCATAGCCAATTTCTGAGAAGACCTGTTCACCCGAGGCAAAACCCGCGCGGGTATGATTTGAAGAGTAATGCTGACGTTTTAGTTGTTCGTATAATGGTCTCATTTGTCACTCTCCTTTTTGCACGGGCGTAATTCTTTCATTCCGTCAATGATGATTTTTGAAGCGCGTTCCTCGCCTTGCTGTTTCGATAAGTTCGCAAAACGAGAATAGAGAAACTCATGTAGCGTATTTGGCAAAAAAGGCCTGCCCTTGCACCATGCAGTGCCCTCAGACGCGTCGACTACGCCGAGAAGATACATATTTGCCTTGATGCGTTCACGTTCATTCGTTTTCGACAGCCAGGCTTTAGCGAAACGATCTGCACTCAAATTTAAATCGTATCCCGTTAACAACGTCGGATCGCGTTGAAAGTTTGATGTGTCATCCTGAGGCAATGCTTCCGCTTGAGGGTATTTATAATTTCCGGCGTCCGCGCTTGCCAGAGTAGAAACTGCCAGCAAACTGGTTGCGATCAAAAGTCTATGTTTCACCGTATATCCTTATTCACTGACAGAAATTAGCTAAGCTCTTTACGTTCAAATGGCCGGCCCCTGCGGGCCGGCAATCATCATCACGCGTCTTTCGTCTTCAGCGACGGCAGTTTAGAAACCAGGCGCAGAGAAACGGTCAGACCTTCCAGCTGGTAGTGAGGACGCAGGAAGAACTTCGCGGCGTAGTAGCCCGGGTTGTCCTCAATCTCCTGCACCTGCACTTCCGCAGCCGCCAGCGGTTTGCGGGACTTGGTCTCCTGGGAGGAGTTCGCCGGGTCACCGTCGACGTAGTTCATGACCCAGTCGTTCAGCCAGCGCTCCATCTCTTCGCGCTCGCGGAAGGAGCCGATTTTGTCGCGCACGATGCACTTCAGGTAGTGGGCAAAACGACAGCAGGCGAACAGGTACGGCAGGCGAGAGGCCAGACGCGCGTTGGCGGTGGCATCCGGGTCGTGGTACTCGGCCGGTTTTTGCAGGGACTGCGCGCCGATGAAGGCAGCAAAGTCGGAGTTTTTGCGGTGAACCAGCGGCATAAAGCCGTTTTTCGCCAGCTCGGCTTCACGACGATCGCTGATGGCGATCTCGGTCGGGCACTTCATGTCCACGCCGCCGTCATCGCTCGGGAAGGTGTGGCACGGCAGGTTTTCCACCGCCCCGCCGGACTCCACGCCGCGAATCGAGGTGCACCAGCCGTACTCTTTGAAGGAGCGATTGATGTTGGCGGCCATCGCGTACGCGGCGTTCGCCCAGGAATAGCTGTTGTGGTTCGCGCCGTCGGTCTGCTCTTCAAAGTCAAAGCTGTCGACCGGGTTGGTGCGAATGCCGTACGGCAGGCGCGACAGGAAGCGCGGCATCACCAGGCCCAGATAGCGGGCATCTTCGGATTCACGCAGTGAACGCCAGGCGGCGTATTCGGTGTTCTGGAAGATCTTGGTCAGGTCGCGCGGGTTGGCCAGCTCCTGCCAGGACTCCATCTGCATCACGCCCGGTGCGGTACCGGTAATGAACGGACAGTGCGCCGCAGAACCGATGCGCGCCATTTCCCCCAGCAGCTCAACGTCCTGCGGGCTGTGGTCGAAGTAGTAGTCGCCGACGATGCAGCCAAACGGCTCGCCGCCGAACTGACCGTACTCCTGCTCGTAGATTTTTTTGAAGATCGGGCTCTGGTCCCAGCCCACGCCCTTGTAGCGCTTCAGGGTGCGGCCCAGCTCCTGCTTGGAGATGCTCATAAAGCGGATCTTCAGCATCTCGTCGGTTTCAGTGTTGTTCACCAGGTAGCTCAGACCGCGCCAGGCGCTCTCCAGCTTCTGAAATTCTTCGTGGTGAATGATCTGGTTCACCTGCTGCGACAGCTGCTCGTCAATACCGGCAATCAGGTTCTGAATGGTGCGGTAGGTATCGTTCGAGAAGGTGACGGTATTTTCCAGCGCCTGCTGCGCCAGGGTTTTGACCGCGCTTTCGACGGCGGAACGCGCCTGGTCGGTTTTCGGGCGGAACTCTTTGTTCAGCAGCGCGCTGAATTCATCCTGGCTGAACGCCTGACCCGCCTGCTGCTCGTGTTGTTGAGTCTGGTTGCTCATCGATTATTCCTCGCTACCTTTCGCGCTTTCGTCATTTTTCGGCAACTGGCTCAGGGATTTGAGCAGCGTCGGATCCTGCAGAATTTTTGCGATCAGCTCTTCCGCACCGTTTTTACCGTCCATATAGGTCAGCAGGTTGGAGAGCTGGGTGCGCGCTTCCAGCAGCTTGTTCAGCGGCTCAACCTTGCGGGCCACCGCGTCCGGCAGGAAGTCGTCCATGCTGTCGAAGGTCAGATCCACGTTGAGCTTACCTTCGCCGGTCAGGGTGTTGTCCACCTGGAACGCCACGCGCGGCTTCAGCGCCTTCATGCGTTCGTCAAAGTTGTCGATGTCAATTTCGAGGAATTTACGCTCGTCGACGGCCGGCAGGTTTTCCACCGGTTTGCCGACCAGATCGGCCATAACGCCCATCACAAACGGCAGCTGAATTTTACGTTCTGCACCGTAGATCTCTACGTCATACTCGATCTGCACGCGGGGGGCACGGTTACGTGCGATGAATTTCTGCCCACTGTTACTCATTGCCATGATGTTCTCCATCAAAGATGCGCGGTGAAGGTGAAACGACAGGCTCCATGCCTGACGTCATAATGCCTGGACGCGCTATTCGCGGCGCCCAAAGATGTTTTCCAGTTGGTTAACGCCGTCTGGCGCCAGGTCGCGAATAATGTCCATAAAGTTAAGTTCTGACAGCCGCTGCACCCGTTCAATCATCAGCGGTGCGGGGTGGCTCGGTTCGTACTGCGCAAAATACTGCTTCGCTTTTTCCAGCATCAGCTGGGCGTCGGCGCGGCTGGTGACCTGCACGCTGCGCCAGTCGGTCACCGGCTGAACGGGCTGCGTTGCCGTCGGCTGCTGCTCAGTCTGGGGTTCAGCCTGCGCCTCACGGTTCGGCAGCAGCTTGCTGATGTCGGTCACCTGACAGGCGCTGGCCACCAGCCCCACGGTTTTCAGCAGTTGCTCCATCTCAGGTACGCCGCTTTCATCGAGATGCCCGATGAGCAGCTCGCGAATGGCCAGCAGACGTTCGTTAATGACGATGACCGCGGCGGTCCCCGGCTGGTCGCCGCGAGCCAGCTCGTCAATCAGCCGCGGGCGCCCGCCGGGATAGTCCGGACATTCGGTTTTACTGCCGTCCAGCAGCGCCTGGGCATCCCGCAGCGAAATTTCATCGCCGTTTGAACGCAGCAGCGAGGCGTTGCGTACCGCGACCGTCAGGTCGGATTTATCACTCAGCCCGGCGAGAGCGTTGATGCGGTAGAACGGGTCGGTTTCGCCATACTCTTCGAGCAGCGGATAGAGCGGCTCCCAGTAGCGGGCGATCGCCTCCTGCACCAGCAGTAATCCGTCCGCGTAGCCCGCCAGCCCGCGACGGCGGGTCCAGGCATGGGTTAACGCCAGCAGGACGCGAAGATCTTTGGTGCGGGTCAGCAGGCTGGTGGCGTATTTTTCGACCGTGTTCCAGTCAGCAGGCTCCGCCGGGATGATGGTGTCGCCAAACTGCTGTTCCGCTTTCCCAAGGCTTGCCTGGTTCATCGCCTGGAAGTCAGCGTCGTACTCCAGGTTTTCGCCGCAGGGGTTGTCAGGGCTTATGGGCGCGAGAAATTCTTCGATATTCATGAGATCCCTGCTTATTCAAACATAGGCGGATAGAGACCATGACGGCCCGGACGGGCGCCCCCTGCCGGATCGAACAGCAGGGTGAAAAGCTGCCCGGTAAAGTTACCGCTGTGCACGTGGGTGTAGAGCGGGTATCCGTCGCAGCGGTTGGTCCACCAGTAGCTGGTCTGACGCAGCGGGTCAAAGCACTCTGCCGCCTGAGGCCAGCCCAGCGTGCTCTGGCCGTCCTCGTCGTAGCCAATCACATCCAGGATGTCGGAGCGCTTTTGCGGCTCGACCGGCTGCGGCGCCGGAATGGACATCAGCATCTCGTCGAGCTGCGAGGCGGAAAAACTGTTGCGCACCGCGTGCAGCCCCAGGCGTCCAATCTGCTGATACCAGCTTTCGGCCTGGCTGAGCAGGCTGGTCGACCACTCTGACGGGGCGAAGCTCAGCTGAATGCAAACCGGGTATTGTCGGCCGACGCTGTCGCGCCCGGGCAGCAGACAGCCCATCTGGATCATCTGGCTGCCCAGCATGGGCGGTACCACAAAATTCCAGACGGGTGCTTTCTGAAACGGGCGCTCGCCGCTGCGCTGCTCTTCCTGCTGCCAGGTCAGCAGACCAACCTGGAACCAGTGCGACCACTGGCGCTGTAAGGTGTCAGGAAAGCGGCGCTGCAAAAAATCTCCGGCGCTGGGTAACTTGCCATACCAGCTGTAGCGGTTCATCGCAGGGGTATTCGTCATACGGCTGTCCTTGCGGTTATGGGCATGAGAAACGGGGAAGCTGGAACGGGTTGCGAATGCTGTTTGGCGCAAACTCCAGCGTGACCTGATGTCCGTCGACGTTGAAGGTGGCCTGACGGCTGAGGCTACCCGCCCCCGGGCTGGTGCTCGCTTTATCAAAGAAGCGGTTCAGCGCCCAGGAACCGTTGGTCACCAGCGTCGCCGTGCTGCCGTTCGCCAGACCCAGCTGCATGCGGACCTGGTTGGTGCCGCCCGGCCCAGGCCAGTTCATGATCTGCACCGCCTGCGGCCCGTGACTGTAGCGCAGCAACTGACCGTCAACGTCCAGGGTCAGGTTCAGAATGGTGTTATCCATTCGCACGGTGCGAACCGTCACCTTGAAGGACGGCGTGGTTGCGCCGTTAGCAAAGAAGGCGTCGCGAATCGACTGGGCCTGCTGGAACGGTCTCAGCAGCCCTTCGCTTCCCGGCAGCGTTTTCCCGTCGATGCCCGGCATAAAGCGCCAGTTGGCCTGGGTGGTGTCCACTTTGCTGGTCAGGTTATCGCGAAAGAAGGTATCCATCAGCCCGGTCCCCGGCGCAAACATGCGCGCGAGATCGTCAGGGGTGACCTCGGTGCTGGCGCTGCGCACCAGCGGGTAGCGACCGGCAATCGCCTGACGGCAGAACCCGCCCACCTCAACGTTAATGCGCTTACGCACGTTTTCCAGGTCACGGCGCTGGGTGTCGCTGCTGGCGCCCACCGCCATGTTGCTGAACATGGTTTGCAGCCCGCCCGGCAGACGACCGGCGCTGGCCTGCAGGCGGCTGATCGCCTCCCCGCCCGGCGCCGGCATACCGCTGTTGGCCGCGTCCTGAACCGCGGTCAGGTAGCGATACAGCTCATCCACCTGCTTGAGAAAATCGTCAAACACGATGGTCTTCCCGCCCTTCTCCTGCGGCTGGGCCAGCTCAATCATCGGCGCGTAATGGTCGGTCACCAGCTGCTCCGGCGCCTGGGTAACCGCGGCGGCCTGCGTTGGCGCATTGTCATTATTGCTGAACAGCGCTTCCAGCGTGCGGGTAGCGCGGCTGCTTTGCGCCTGCGCTTTACCCGCATCTTCCGGCGCTGGCGTATCGCGGGAGAGCGTCAGGACCTGGCTCAGGTTCTGCACCAGGCGGCGCAGCGGCGAGTTGGCGCCGGAAAGCAGGCGCGCGGTATTGATGCGCTGGGAAAGGTCGGCGCTGTTATTCAGCTGAATGTCAGCGAGAAAGCGATCCCAGTTAGCGATAAAGTCGCGCATATAGAGCTGGCGCACGGCGTTATCGATCTGCTGTTTATCTTCCTGCGCCGTGGCGGCCCCCAGCACCCAGGCGTCGTCCTCGTGCAGGGCGGTGGTAACGCTGTCAATCTGGCCGTTAAAGCTTTTCCAGTAGCCGTCCGGCGTATACAGACCCGGAACGCCTTCGCTCACCGGCTTGCCGCTTTTGCGGGAAAATACCAGCTCGCTCTGCGGTCCGCCCAGGTCGGAAAGGGAGACCGGCTTCAGGTTGTCGTCATGTTCCAGCAGGCGCTTCAGGCGGCCGTAGACGCGGGTTGAAAGCGGCTGCTGGCCGATCATCGCTCTTTCGCGCGCCACCAGGGACTCGTCCTGCGCGTACGGCGAGGCCTGAATTTTCGGCTCCAGCAGCTGCGTCAGGTGCCATTCAAGCTGCTGCAGCTGTGCCTTCGTGACGTTCTGCGGCAGGTTACGCTGCAGGTTGAGCATTACCCACGAATGCAGGAATTTGCCGTCGTAGTGCTTCGGCTGATAGAGCATCTGATAGGCTTTCAGCGCCTCGTAGCTGTATTCCACATCGCTGCCGTTGTCGTTGCGAAGCCAGGTGGTGATGTGCATGGCGACGGCAGGGAGCAGCATCTGATCCAGCGCTTTCTGATACAGGGACTGAGAGGCGTCGCTAACGTCATCCCCGCGATAAAGCCCCATACGGCGGGAGACCGGCGGATCGTTCACATCAAACGCGTCGCTTTTCGGCAGATCCACCAGGCTATTCAGCAGCGGCAGCAGTTCGAACAAATCACGCTGGGTCTGGTTCTGTAAGGCCTTGCTCTGCTGGTCGAGCAGCGGAACCTTCGCATCCACTTCTTCCAGGTAGGCCTTGTTTTTGGCATAGCTGGTGAGCCACAGTCCACCCAGGATCACCAGCAGGGCCAGCAGCGCCGCATAGCCAGACCAGATCACGGCCCGGTTGCGCAGCTCCCACCAGCGGTTTTCTCCGGCGATCCCGGCTTCCTGGAAGATGACGTTTTGCAGCAGGTTCTTGATGAAGAAACTCTGGCCTTTTGCGCCCGGGATTGGCGATTCTTTGCTGACCGAATCCCAGTTATCGCTCTCTGCCCCTTCCGGCAGCGACAGCGCGCGGTTCAGTTCGCCCATCACGCGGTCGAACGGCATGCCTTCCTGCGTCCCGCTGGCGAAGTAGATCCCGCGCGGAGAGAACTCGGTTTCGAAGTTCGAGCGGGCGAAGACCGTGCTGAGGTAATCCGCCAGCAGCGGACGCAGCGCGGCGAACTCCTGCGGGAAAAGATACGCTTCGGCGCGGGTCTTCGCGTCATGCTCTTTGAGCATGGTTTCCGGCAGCCCGGCGTCGAGGCGCTGCTGCAGCAGAGAAAACTCCTGCTGGAAATTGCCCATCAGGTCGTAATCGGCGTGTTTGGTTTGTTCCCACGGCAGCGTGAAGCCCCAGATCTGGTCGCGCTGCGCTTTATCGTAGTCGGCAAACCAGGCGCGGAAGCCTTTAAGCAGGTCGGCCTTGGTCACCATCACGTAGACCGGGAAGCGAATCCCCAGCTGTTCATGCAGCTCGGACAGACGCTGGCGCAGGTTCACCGCCTGCTGGCGGGATGCCTCGGCTGACTGGGTGAGCAGGTCAGAAATGCTGATGGTGACGATCACACCGTTGATCGGCTGGCGGCGGCGATACTTGCGCAGTAACCCCATGAACTGCAGCCATTCCCCGGCGTCCTGCACCTGCTCGCTCTCCTGGGTGGTATAGCGACCCGCGGTGTCCAGCAGCACCGCCTCGTTGGTAAACCACCAGTCGCAGTTGCGCGTGCCGCCAATGCCGCGCAGGGCGGTCTTACCGAAACGGTCGGCCAGCGGGAACTGCAGCCCGGAGTTGACCAGCGCCGTGGTTTTACCGGAACCCGGCGCGCCGATAATGACGTACCACGGCAGCTGATAGAGGTATTGTGTGCTGAAGCGCTGCGTCCACTGAGCGCCCTGTCCCGCCTTGCTGAAGTGCGCTTTTTTCAGCATCTGCGCGGCTTCATCAAAACGGCTGGCGAGGATCTGCTCCTCGTTGTTCAGTCGCTTCTGCGGATCCGCCGCTTCCGGGCTTGTGGTGTTCTCATTGAGCTTGTCCATCAGCTTGCGGTTCAGCCAGGCGTTATAAAGACGCGGCAGAATGTGGCCCTGCGCCCACAGCAGATAGACCACGGCGATACTGATGATGCGGTTCTGTTCAGATTCAAGCGGCCGGGTGTCCACGATGGACAACAGCGGGCCAATCATCCAGATCACCGCCGCCAGCGCCGTGACGCCGAGGAAGCTCCACAGAATGCGGTTAGTCAGTATGGAAAGAAGAGTCGTCAGCATTCCTTAGTTTCCTTGCGGCAATCCGTTCAGCTCGGCCTGGGTATTTTCAGGCGACACCAGCAGAGTAATTTCCACACGGCGGTTACGGGCGCGGTTTTCAGGCGTCGTGTTCGGCGCTACCGGGTTAATCTCGCCCCGCCCTTCCGCTTTCACGCGGCCAGGCTGAGAGAGGCTTCCCTGCAGCATTTTCTGTACCGAGCGGGCGCGTTCCAGAGAGAGTTCATAGTTAGAGGCAAAGCGCGCGCTGCGGATCGGCACGTTGTCGCTGTAGCCCACCACCAGAATTTTGCCGCTCACGTTATTCATTGCCTGCGCAATGCGGTGGATGACCGGCTCATAGCGGTCGCGCACGACGGTAGAGGCAGAAGCAAACAGCCCGTCGCCTTTCAGGATAACGACGCTGCGATCCGCTTCGTCTTTCACCGCGACCAGGCCAGCCTCGATCTCCGGCTTCAGGAAGCCGCGCAGGTTCAGCACTGCCGGAAGCTGACGCGCCGGTTGCTGAATAGTGGTTTCCGGAAGCTGGGACTGGTAAATCTTCGCCAGCACCGGGTTGGTGCTGTCGCCAAGACGCCAGTTGAGCACGATATAAAACAGACAGGCGATAAATCCGGCCAGCGCCACGCAGGCCCAGAGAGGAACCATCGGCCGCCAGAGCTTGCGCAGCACCGGGCGATCTTCCGGATGGGGAGAAAGCGGCGCCGGATAGCTGCCGCGCACGCCGCGGATCATCTGCCACAGCCGCTGCTTGATGGTCTCAAGCTGGGTGCGGCCATTGTCCAGCACCCGATAGCGTCCTTCGAAGCCGAGCAGCAGGCAGTAGTTGATCATCTCCAGCAGCAGAATATGCTCGCGCGGGTTTTGCGACAGGCGCGCCAGCAGCTGGAAGAACTTCTCGCCGCCCCAGGTTTCGTTATGGAACGTCACCAGCAGGCCGTTGCTTGACCAGACCCCGCTGCTGCCCCAGGGGGTGAGCGCGGCGGCTTCATCAAGCGCCGTACAGAGGCAGTAGCGTGCCCCGACGATCACTTCGTAGGGCAGCCCCGCCTGCTGACAGCGGACTTCGAAACGGCGAATTTCATCGATCAGGCGCTGGCGTAACGCCACCTGATCGTCGTGCGATACCGAATGACGGATCTGCGGAATCGCATTGAGCAGCGGATTGGCGGCCGCCACCAGCTGATTGTTGCTACTGGCCCCGGTGAACGCGGCATCGCTGCCGGTATCCTGTCGTTCCTGCATATTAAGCGCTCGCTTTATTATTCTGTCGGGCTACGGATGGCCCAAAACTCCATATCCAGCCCCGGGAACTCCCCCGCAAGGTGCAGGGCGAATGCGCCGGACTTATCCATCTCGTGCCACAGCTCGCTGCCCTTTTCGAGCTCAAAGTAGCTGTAGCCGGCATGCCACGGGATCTGCGGCGGTGCAACCGGCATGGCGCGCAGCATAATGCCCGGCAGCTGAAGCTGAACCAGATCGCGGATTTTCGACACCGGTGCGACCTTCATCTGCGCCGGGAAATGGGTTTGCAGGTGTTCGCCCGGCACGTTGGCTTTGACCGCCAGCACGAAGCCGAACTCACGCACCATGCTGGTTTCAGGCACCGTGGCGATGTTGAGGCCGTGAGAGCGCTCGTTAAGCGGCAGCTGGATAGCGTGGTCTTCCATCACCAGCGACAGCCCCTGACGCAGCATCAGCATCAGCTTGCTGAAGCAGTTCTCCAGATCGTCATGATCGTAAATCGGCAGCACGCTTTCGGCGGTCCGCTGCGACGTCCAGGTGGCGAGCTCGGTGGCAAACGGCAGCCAGCTGCGCCAGAGGGTTTCCGGGTGCAGCAGCGGGAGGGTTTTTAAATGAGACACCTCGCCCAGATGACGATTAACCAGCGACAGCAGCGTAAACTCGATCATTTCAGAGGTGTTAAAGCGGCCGGGCTGGCGCAAACGGCCGCCAATCTGCTGGCTGCGCTGCACCAGTAAGCCGTGCAGATCGTTGATCATGCTGTAGATCTGCGGGCTGTTATTGGCATTGAGCATCGGCGGGATGTAGCTGTTGTCGAGCCGCACGTGGTTGTCGTTACGCTTCTCGGTCACAAACGCCACGCCGATGGCGGTCCACTCCGCCGTGAGGTCTTTTTCGAGCATCAGGGTCAGACGCAGGCGGCCAAACTGGACGGTAGCATCCCCCACCGACATGGCGTTATCGTCCTCCACCTCCTGCTCGAACGCGATAAAGCGCGCCAGCGAGGATGGCTCTTCGCTGAAAATCACCTCTTCTCTCTCGCCACGACGAACCGGCAGTGCGAGCACCACCTTTTCGTTGGTGAGATTGTCAGGAATTTTCAGCGGTACAGGACCGTTGCGCCCGTTGCGCACCTGGAAAAAGGTGCCGTCCGGCAGCAGCCCACTGCAGTAGCTCAGGGCAATGCATCCCTGACGAAGCATCGCTTCATCCAGTTCAACGTCGAGAAAGCCCCAGAGATACGATCGCTGCAGCGCGCCCCATTCACGAACATGGTTGAGCAGATAGCTTTCAGTCCGCTGAAAATGGTGTGGACGCAGGAACATGCCTTCGGTCCAGACGACCTTTTCTGCTTTCGTCATGATGATGTGTTTCCTGTTTAGAAGCGCGTTACTGGCTGATGACCCGAATGCCGTTCACGTCGAGAAAAACGTTGGCCTGAAGTTCATCGGCGGACCATTTCCAGAACTGGTAGATATGATTTTCGCCAGGCACGGGCAGAGGGAGTGAAACGCGCCATTTTTTGCCATCCAGCACCTGGTACTCCGCCATCACGCCGATGTAGCGAGCCTCCGGCGAGCTTTGCCCGCTGAGAGTTTTTGACAGCTGTCCCGGCATCAGGAAGAACACATCGCTGTTCAGCAGATTCGCGCCAAGCGTGGCTGACGCGTTGTTCTGCAGGGAGTAGAAGTCGCTGGACATGAAATCCGCATCGGATTTCAGCAACAACACCCGAACCTTAAGCGGCGCAGATTCATTGATTTGTGGATGAGCCTGAAACTGCAGATTGTAGCGGGAGGGGTCGCTGTGTGAAGACGACGAACAACCACCGATCAGCGCGAAAATCATCGCGTAAAAGAATAACCACAGCCTATGAAAATTTTTATTATTCATAAAAATGCGCTCATGAAAGCCGTTTAGTTCAGGATCCAGGTACCGTTAGCGCTGTCTTTGCAGGCTTTGCTGTTGCCGTCGACATCGACACAGGTCGCTTTTTTACGCGTCTTATGGCGAATGGCCTGTTTACGCACGGCGGCATCGTACTGGTCGGCCTTGATAACGGCGCGCATCGGAACGTAACCAATCAGCTGCTCGTTGCCTTCATCGGCAAGCGCCATCCAGTAGTGTTCAACCTGACCCAGCACCACGTACGTTTTTCCGGTATCAAGAGTGCGGATAACTTTACCGCCGAAGTCAGGACGGCTCATCAGAGAGGCCGGATACATGGCACGATACGGCTCGTTAACCGGCGTGAACTCCGTCGGCGGCGTCACAGCGTGACGGTGGGTTAAGGTGACGCCGTTGACCTGGCTGGTCTCGATCGTATCGTCGTTAATCACAGGTTTCTGCGGTGCTTTACAGCCCGCCACCGCCATTACAAACAGAAGTGAAAACAGTACGCGCATTTTCATATGCTTTTCCGTAGCGATATTTCGATGATGGAGATAAGGGGATGAAGTTTGACTTAAGTGCTATTGTTAAAATAGCCAGGATATTTTCGGGGCGTTACTACTTTAAGGGCATAGCTACCGCACGAGCCTTTCAGAATAAGGCCCAGTGTCTTCCTGACATATTTTGACAAACGGTAAACAAGTTTACATGAGCTTCGTATCAATTCAATATTTACCGCCGCGTAACTGTTGGTAAATGAAGCAGTCGGAAAATTATAGGATTAATCCTATGATAAAAAACGATATGGCCCATCCTTTCTTATTTCTCTACCACAAAACCACATAACACCATGTTTTATAGACTAAAAAACACAAAAGAGAACCACTTTCATTAACGCAATCACGTTATTATCGCCACTACCATAATTAGTAGAATTCGCGTTTTTTTGATGTCAAAGGAATACATCTCTGATGAATTATTTGTTGCACTAACAGGGTATCTTTAATATTGAAGACGCTTCATCGCCTGGGTGAGAATATTTCACTTATGCAGCAAGATGTTAATTTCATGCCGCAAAAAAAGCGTATATTTTCGGCCGTAATAATTCCACTGTCAGGTATACCTTATATCTATTATTCATTAAGCGTGAGTAAACCTTCCTGCCATTCTCTCAATTGAAAAATGCCTCCAGCAGCCCACCAGCCGCGAATCGCGGCGATATCTCCAGCACATCAGCTTCATTCGAAGTTTTACTGCCGCTACATACTTTCCTGCTCACCGCCATCTATTTCACCTACCGGACGATAGATAAGATTTATTATTAAAATGATAAATATTCGTTATAATTTCTTTAAATATTTAAACACCAGACCAGATAAATTACTGTAATAAAAAGAGTTTGCGTTAAGGCATTTTCCCGTTCCGTATGTGCGTTACCATCCGGCCGTCATTGCTTTCACCTATTGCTCTCGTCAGTGATTTTTTGAGCTCAGGCGTTGTGTGATCGAACAAATCAGGAGTGGGTATGAACAAGAAAAGACGCTCGGTGCCAGGCATCAGACACTATGACGGCCCTGCCGGCGGCTGGGGCGCACTGAAAGCAACGGCGATTGCGGTACGCACCCAAATGGATACCTTTGACGCCCCGGCGACGCTGCTGCGCACCAACCAGCCTGACGGCTTTGACTGCCCGGGCTGCGCGTGGCCTGATAAAGAACACAAATCGACGTTCCAGTTCTGCGAGAACGGCGCCAAAGCGGTGACCTGGGAAGCGACCAGCAAACGCGTCACCCCCGCGTTTCTGACCGCAAACAGCGTCTCCTCGCTGCTGGCAAAATCGGACTTTGAGCTGGAAGGCTACGGTCGACTCACGCACCCCCTGCGCTATGATCGGGCGAGTGACACCTTCCGCCCCGTCGACTGGGACGCGGCGTTTCAACGCATCGGCGAAGTACTGCGCGGGCTCGAGCCGGACCAGGTCGAGTTCTATACCTCCGGACGCGCCTCTAACGAAGCGGCGTATCTGTTCCAGCTGTTCGCCCGCGAATACGGCACCAACAACTTCCCCGACTGCTCAAATATGTGTCACGAGGCCACCAGCGTCGGTTTGCCCCGTTCGATTGGCATCGGGAAAGGGACCGTCTCGCTGGACGACTTCGACAAGACGGAGCTGGTGATCTCCATCGGCCATAACCCCGGTACGAACCATCCGCGAATGATGGGGACCCTCCATGAGCTGGCCCGTCGCAACGTGCCGATTATCGTCTTTAACCCGCTGCGCGAGCGCGCACTGGAACGTTTTGCGGACCCGCAAAGCGTGATTGAAATGGCGACCTACGGCTCCACGGATATCGCTTCGACCTATTTCCAGGTGAAGGCCGGAGGCGATGCCGCCGCGCTGAAAGGGATTGCCAAACACCTGCTGGAAATGGAGGCCGAACGCGGGGACGTGCTCGATCGCGCGTTTATTGCCGAACATACTCAGGGCTTTGAGGACTTTGCCGCCGATATCGCGCAAACCCGCTGGGACGACATTGAGCGCGAGTCAGGTCTCAGCCAGGCGGCGCTCAAAAAGGTGGCAGAGGCGTATGCGAAATCGAATGCCACCATCATTACTTACGGGATGGGCATTACCCAGCATAATAAAGGGACGGCCAACGTCCGCCTGATTGCGGACCTGCTGCTGATGCGCGGGAATATCGGCAAGCCCGGCGCGGGAATATGCCCGCTGCGCGGCCACTCAAACGTGCAAGGGAACCGTACCGTCGGGATTAGCGAGAAACCCACGCCGGCCTTCCTGAACCGTCTGAAGGAGGTTTTCGGCTTTGAGCCACCGTCTCACCACGGCCATGACGCGGTGCAGGCCACCCAGGCGATGATCGACGGCCGCGCGAAGGCGCTCATCTGCCTCGGCGGTAATTTTGCGGTGGCGATGCCCGATCATGAACGCGGCTTTCCGGCGATGGGATCCCTGGATTTGAGCGTCCACGTCGGCACCAAGCTCAACCGTACCCATCTGCTGGTGGGCAAAGAGACCTTTATTTTCCCATGTCTTGGCCGTACCGAGCTGGATGTTCAGGCCACCGGCCGCCAGTCCATTACCGTTGAAGACTCGATGTCGATGGTGCATGCCTCATCCGGCAAGCTCAAACCCGCCTCCCCGTTGCTTCGGTCAGAACCCGCTATCGTCGCGGGCATGGCGAAAGCCACCCTGCCGGATACCCGCGTGGACTGGATGACGCTGGTTGAGGATTACGACCGCATCCGCGATCTGATCGAGCAGACCATTCCGGGGTTTGAGAACTATAACGCGCGGATCCGCGTTCCCGGCGGCTTCCGTATGCCGCTGCCGCCAACGCAACGTCTCTGGCCAACGGCGACGGGAAAAGCGATGTTCTCGGTCTTCGACGGCGTACACGAGAACGCCAGCGGTGAAGGTGAGCACGTCCTGCGCCTGATCACGCTGCGCAGCCACGACCAGTACAACACCACCATTTACGCGCTGGACGACCGCTACCGCGGCGTGTTTGGCCGCCGCGACGTGCTGTTTATGAACGAAGAGGATATGGCGCAGTCAGGGCTGGAACACGGCGACCGCGTGGATATCGAAACCGCCCTGCCCGGCAACGGGCAGCGTCTGGAAGACATTACCGTGGTGGCGTACAACATCGCGCCGGGGACCGTCGGGGCCTATTATCCGGAGGCCAACGTGCTGGTCCCGCTTGATTATCTGGATAAGGACAGCGGTACGCCGTCGTATAAATCCGTTCCGGTTCGCATCACCCTGCGCTCAAAAGAGATCCGCATGCTGTAAGCCGATCGCGCAGAGAAAAAGATGGATATTAAACAGTTAAAATATTTAATCGCGCTCGACGAGACCCGCCATTTTGGCAAGGCGGCCTCGCAGTGCAACATCACTCAGCCGACCCTTTCCATGCGCATCCGCAGCCTGGAAGAGGAGCTTGGGCTGGTACTGATTGTGCGCGGGCAGCGCTTTGAAGGGTTTACGCCGGAGGGTGAACGCATCCTCGCGTGGGCCCGCGCGCTGCTGGCTGCACATGACGGGCTACAGGCGGAAGCCGCGCTGTGCAAAGGTCAGGTGGTGGGCGAACTCCGTCTGGGGATGGTGCCGCTGGCGAGTGTGGATCCGATGATCTTTATTCGCCTGCTGACGGAAAAATACCCGGAGCTGACCTACAGCCTCTATTCCATGTCCTCCGCGCAGATTGCCGACGGCGTCAGCCGCAATCAGCTTGAGCTGGGGATTTGCTATCTCAACAGCATCGACACCAGCCTGTTCGATATTATCCAGCTTCCCAAAACGAAGATGGGCCTGCTGCACGACGTCCGCCATTTCCAGCTCGGCCAGGAGACATTGACCTGGCGCGATCTGACGGATTTTCCGCTGGGGTTCCTGACCAAAGGGATGCATTACCGGGCGCATATGGAGGCCAGCTTTAAGTCTGCTGGCATTGAACCGAGGTCCGTTTTCGAGAGCGACTCCACGTTCCAGATCATCCAGGCGGTGCAAAGCGGCGTGTGCTGTGCCGTGATGCCGCTGAACAACGGGCTGGAAGAGTTGAACAGCCATTTCAGGATTGTCCCCATCGCCGATGCGGATATCGAGGCCCCTGTCGGCCTGATTATGCGCCGACAGAAACCCGTCTCCTCGCTGGCGCTGCGCTGTTTTACCGACGCGCAGGAGATCTATCACGCCAGCAATGAGGCGTAGGCCTGACGCGTCACCACGCTAAAATCGCGGATCAGCACCGCGTCGCAAACGGCCCGGTGCTCCGGCGAACTCACCAGCGCGTGGAGCGCATCGCGAAGGGCGTTCAGGGTCTCAGGCGAGGTGCGGGGCGAGGTAATGAGCGGCAGCCCCGGCGTCAGCGGGGTACGGTCAATGACCGCCAGACTCGTCAGGCTTTCCGGTTCGTGACGCTGCAGCAGTGCCCAGGTGACACAGTCGATGGCCGCGATATCCCCTGCCCCGCGTTTGACATCAATCAGCGACTGGCGATGGCTGCCGCTAAAGGACGTTTGCGCGAAAAACGGCTCCTGAGCCACCAGAGGCGCCACTTTTTTTCGCAGCGCATTGTAGCCGGACTGCGAGTCCGCAGAGTTACAGACCGCCCGTCGGCCGCGAAAATCCGCCAGCGTGAGGTGGCGATCCTCCTCGCGCACCACCAGAAAGCTGCGGTAGTCGAACCCTTCGCAGCCCGGGGCCGCGTAGTGAAAACAGCCGACGACCTGCACGTCCGGAAGCTGCGTGACGAGCGGATAACCGCAGGCCTGGCTGAGGACAAGCCCAGGCTGTCGCCAGTGGGTCAGCAGATCGGACTCCGGCCCGTCGGGAACATCTTCGACGGGCACACCGCGAGCGGCCAGCAGCCCCTTTACCGCCAGCCAGAGCGCGCGGGTGTCGGCGCGATCCACCGCATACATGGGAAACGCCAGCGGGTTACTCATATCCCTCTTCCTGTTGTTTTCCGGGGTGAACGGTGACGTCGACGGGCCTGGCCCAGAACTGGCGCAGCCATTCACCGTAGCCCCTGACGAGAAAACCGCGGTTTCGCTCCCGGTACGCCTCCCGGTTTTGCTGGTAGATCGCCTTCAGCCCGTACCACGGCACCCCCGGTAAATCATGGTGTACTGAATGGTAGTTGAGATTTAAAAACAGTATCCGCCAGAACAGCCCGGCCTCGTTAATGACGGAGCGTGCCAGGGGATCGTCCGCTGCGCGATGTTCGAGAAACGATCGCACCTTGGTCAGCGCCAGCGCCGGATAGCTGACCGCCAGCACGAACCAGACGGGGGAAAAACCGACGTGCGTCATCCAGGCGAAAAGCGCCACCAGCAGCGTGATGTGAACCAGCCACATTGTCATCGCCCGCAGGTGAAAATGACGAAACGCCGCCCCGGCGCTGCCCAGCGTCTGGACGATATCCAGCAGCGGCGCCAGCAGAAGCCGCCCGGCAAAGGTATTCCGGGCCCGGATCAGGCGCTTCTGCCAGGGGGAAAAGCGCGCCCAGTTCGCCTCGGTAAAATAATACGACTCCGGGTCATCCACCGGATGGGTCAGGCTATCGTACCGATGGTGAGCCAGATGGGAATCCCGGTAGAGGCCATACGGATACCAGACCGCCAGCGGGAGCGTGCCGAACAGCTGGTTAAGCCAGGCAAAACGGGTGGGATGCCCGTGGATAAGCTCATGCTGCAGGGACATATACCAGGCGGTAAACCCGATCAGTAGCAGCGTGGCGGGCAGCAGGCCGAGCGTTTGCCAGAAAGCCAGCGTGGCAAACCAGCCCGCATAAATCGTGAACATTACCAGCCAGGTGGGCAGTTCGCTTCGCCATAAGAAACCCGACGCGAGGCGGTGAATTTGATTGCGTTGTTGCGGATGTAAATAGAGGGAGCTTCGTTTACCCATTCCTTCAGACGCCGTTTCGCCAGAGACAGTGCCCTGACGATCGGGGATTACGCCTGAAATCACAAACAACTTAAATCGCTTTGCTTTGCCAGAAACGTGAAGTGCGGGCACGCTTGACTTATTCTGTATTAAAGGTACTTTTCAGGACATGAAGAAGATCCTGATCATCGTTCCCGACGGCGGCATGCTGTTTGAAGCCGCCGGTATCGCCGACATTCTGATGCAGGCCAATCGGCTGCATCCGGAAGGGCTGGCGCATCCCCGCTACCGGATTATCATCGCCACCACGCAGCCTCACCAGGTGATCCACGGCCAGTCCGGTCTGAACCTGCTGGCGGACTATCGCCTGCCGGAGCTGGATCCGCGTGAACCGCTGGACACCATTATCATCACCGGACGCGGCATGAACGAGCAGGAGAGCACGGCGGTGGTGGACTGGCTGCACCTCGCTGCGCCGCACGCCCGGCGGGTAGCCTCTATCTGCGGCGGCGCGATGCTGCTGGCCCAGACCGGCTTGCTGGACGGTCGGCGCGCCACCACCCACTGGCGGCTGCTGGAGACCCTGCAAGCCCAGTACCCGTCAATCCGGGTCGAAGGCGGCCCGCTGTACATTCAGGATGGCCCCATCTGGACCTCCGGCGGCGTGAGTTCCGGGTTCGACCTGACCCTGGCGCTGGTGGAGGACGACTACGGATTTACCCTCGCCCGCGACGTGGCGCAGGATATGGTGATGTACCTGCGACGTCCCGGCGGACAGCTGCAGTTCAGCCGCTACAGCCTGCAGCAGCCGGGCACAGCAGGGCCGATAGGCGAAGTGCAAAGCTGGATCCTGCAGAACCTCACCGCCGATCTGTGCGTAGAGAATCTGGCCGATAAAGCGGCGATGAGCCCGCGTAACTTCACACGCGTGTTTACCCGCGTGGCCGGGGTCTCGCCTGCCCGCTACGTGACCGAAGCGCGACTGGCCGCCGCCCGCCAGCTGCTTGAGCAAACCCGCGATCCCCTTGAGCGCGTTGCGGAGCAAAGCGGGTTTGGCACCAGCATTAACTTGCGCCGCATCTTTGAGAAACAGCTTCACCTCACGCCCGGCGAATACCGCCAGCGCTTTCACTGCCGCAAGATGGCGTAATCTGATCCTTTTTTGTCGTTTACGCCAAACGGCCCGACGCCTACAGTGACTCCAGACAACAGAGATAAGGAGTGCACCATGGTTAAGGTCGGTATTAACGGTTTCGGCCGTATCGGACGTAATGTCCTGCGCGCGGCGCTGGGCAACCCGGATCTGCAGATTGTGGCGATTAACGATCTGACGGACAGTAAAACCCTCGCCCATCTGCTGAAGCATGATTCCCTTCTGGGCAAACTGCCCGCGCCCGTTGAAGCGGGTGACGGTGCGTTGCAGGTAGACGGCCAGCGGATCGTGGTATTTAGCGAACGCGACCCGGCGAATATCCCGTGGCGTGATGCCGGGGTAGACGTGGTGATTGAGGCCACCGGCTTCTTTACCGAGCGGGAGAAAGCGGCGGTGCATATCACCCACGGCGGCGCTAAGCGCGTCATCATTTCCGCCCCCGGGAAGAACGACGACCTGACGATTGTGATGGGCGTCAACCATGACCAGTACGATCCCGCCCGGCACGCGGTGGTGAGCAACGGGAGCTGCACCACCAACGGTCTGGCACCGGCCGCTCAGGTGCTGCATCAGCAGTTCGGGATTGAGCATGGCCTGATGAACACGACGCACGCCTACACCAACAGCCAGGCGCTGCACGATCAGCCGGAGAAAGATCTGCGCGGCGCCCGCGCGGCGGCGCTGTCGATTGTGCCCTACTCCAGCGGCGCGGCGAAAGCGCTGGGGAAAGTGATCCCCTCCCTGGACGGCAAGCTGACCGGGTACTCCCTGCGCGTGCCGGTGCCGGTGGTGTCGATTGTCGATTTAACCGTGACGCTGAGCCGCAACGTGACCGCCGAAGAGGTGAATGACGCGTTCCGCAACGCGGCCGCCAGCGGGCCTCTGAAAGGCATTCTGGGGTATAGCGATGAACCGCTGGTCTCCAGCGATTACCAGGGTGACCCGCGCTCCTCGATTATCGACGGGCTTTCCACGCTGGTGATTGGCGGGAATATGGTGAAGATCCTGGCGTGGTATGACAACGAATGGGGCTTCTCTAACCGCCTGGTGGATCTGGCGGTATTGATGGATAAGAAAGGGCTGTAAACCTGAGGCCGGGTGGCACGAACGCACACCCGGCTAAAAAATCACTCCGCTTTCACTTTCACACCCATAAACACAATCACCATCGCCGTCACCAGCAGCAAACCGCTGCCCGCGAACACGCCGCTGGCACCGTTAAGATCAAATACCGCCCCACCTCCGGCCGCACCGGCGCTTATCGCCAGCTGGATTGAGGCCACCAGCAGCCCCCCTGCACTTTCGGCTTCATCCGGAACGGTGGTCGCAAGCCAGGTTGACCAGCCCACCGGAACCAGACCAAATGCAAAGCCCCACAGCGCGACCAGCAGCCCGTCCAGCATGGCCAGATGACCAAAGGCGACCATCATGAGCGCGAGAACGCCCATCGCAAACGGCACCAGCGCCAGCGTCAGGCGCAGATTGCGTGCCAGCAGATGCCCGGCCACGGAGGTGCCCACAAAGTTGGCGATACCAAAGCCCAGCAGGATCAATGAAATGGTTTCCACGCTCGCCTGTCCTACCGTCTCCAGGAACGGACGCAGGTAGGTAAAGAAAGCGAAATGGCCGCTGAAGATCAGAATGGTCGCCAGCATGCCGCCGATCATCCCTGGACGACGCAGCACGCGGAACAGCGTACTCAGGCTACCGCTGCTCTCCGGCTTCATGGACGGCAGCACCCAGAGCTGCCACAGCAGCGCCAGCATGCTCGGCAGAATGCAGAGTACAAAGACGTTGCGCCAGCCGATCAGGCTGCCCAGATAGCTGCCCAGCGGGGCCGCGACCACCGTGGCAATTGATACGCTGGAGAAGATTACCGCCAGCGCTTTCGGCACTTTATCCGCCGGAACCAGACGCATCGTTGTCGCCGTCGACATGGCCCAGAATCCCCCGATGGCTATCCCCAGCAGCAGACGCCCCATGAGCAGGACGTGCAGGTTGGGCGCAAAGGCCACCAGCAGGCTGGAGATAATTTGCAGCACCGAGAAAAACATCAGTACCCAGCGGCGGTCGATACTCTTGGTCGCCGGGGTGATCAACAACCCGGTGACCAGCGCCACCAGCGCGGTGGCGGTGACAGCCTGTCCGGCCATCCCCTCGGTCACGCCCAGGCTCGCGGCCATGGGTGTTAACAAGCTGGCGGGCAGAAATTCTGCCGTAATCAAACCAAATACCCCCAGCCCCAGTGAATAGACGGCCCGCCAGGCGGGTTTTGCAGGCGCTACCGCCTCGCTCGCCGCGACACATGAACTCATCTGTTGATCTCCCGTTATAAAAATGTGACTACTGTCGCAAAAGAATAGAAGGTTCACCCTGGACGATCTATGACATATAATCTCCACTTATTGATTATTCGTCCGGAGTTGCACCATGACCGTACAGTCACCCGATTTGATCAGCGAACTTTTACGGGGCATGCGCCTGTCAGGCGTGAAATACCGGCGGATTGAAGCCAGCGCGCCCTTTGGCGTCGCGTTTCATCAGGCTCCCGGCCGGGCACAGTTCCATTTTGTGAGCCACGGTAGCGCCCTGCTGCGCATGGAGAGCGGCGCAACGTTCGAACTGAGCGGTGGCGACGCCCTCTTTATTCCCGGCGGGAATTCCCACGCTTTGCTCTCTGACGAGCAGGCCACCCTTACCCCGGTCAACGCCTTCCCGAGCGAGCCTATCTGCAGCTCGGTCTGCGCCATTACCTGCGAGCCCTGCCCGGAGAGCGAGAACACCCTCATTTTTAGCGGGTACATGGATTTTGAGCTGGGCGGGATGCAGCCGCTGATCAAGGCGATGCCGGAAGTGATGATGGTTAGCCGGCTGATGTCCACCTGGCCGGAAATTCATCCGCTGCTGGCGGCGATGGAGCGGGAATCCGCGGCGCGTCAGGCCGGGTATGCCGGGATCCTTGCGCGGCTGGCCGACGTGGTGGCGGCGTTAATTGTGCGGGGCTGGGTTGAAGGCGGCTGTGGCAAAGCCACCGGCTGGGTGCAGGTGCTGCGCGATCCGCGCCTGAGCCGGGCCATTTACGCCATGCACCAGCAGCCAGGCCTGAACTGGAGCGTGGCGGATCTGGCAAAAGAAGCCGGGACTTCCCGATCCGTTTTCGCGGAACGGTTTCTCGCGGCGACGGGAACCACCCCGGCAAAATATCTCAGCGAGCTGAGAATGCGGCTGGCCATTCAGTATATTCGTCATGAAAACCAGCCCATTGAAACGGTCGCGCTGCGGCTGGGATATGGCTCTCTGGCGGCATTTAGCCGGGCGTTTAAGCGCATCATTGGCCATGCGCCGGGCACGCTGCGGGAAGCCAGCCAGACCGCGGAAGAGGTCTGAAAGCGCGGCAATATTTAACGCGAAGCGGGCAATATTCGTCTAAGGTTTTCAGGTGATTGACAACAGCGGTCACGCTGTTTAGTGAAGACAGGAGACGAACTGATGATAAGACCTCGTACACTACGCCCCGCGTTTTTGCCCCTTGCGTTAGGCGGCGCGCTGCTCGGCGTAACGACACTGGGCTATGCCGACGATAACCCCGCAACCCAGACAACCTCACCCGATATTTTACTTGGCCCTCTGTTTAACGATGTGCAGAGCGCCAAACTGTTTCCCGATCAGAAAACCTTTGCGGATGCCGTCCCCAAAAGCGACCCGCTGATGATTCTGGCGGACTACCGGATGCAGCATACGCAGTCCAGCTTTGACTTACGCCACTTTGTCGAGATGAACTTTACGCTCCCTGCGGAAGGGGAAAAATACGTTCCGCCTGCTGGACAAAGTTTACGTGAACACATTGACGATCTCTGGCCCGTACTGACGCGCACTACCGATAAAGCCAGCAACAAATGGGATTCCCTTCTCCCGTTACCGAAGCCCTACGTTGTGCCCGGCGGACGTTTCCGCGAGGTCTACTACTGGGACAGCTATTTCACCATGCTGGGACTGGCAGAGAGCGATCATTGGGACAAAATCAGCGACATGGTGGATAACTTTGCGTATGAGATCGACACCTTCGGCCACATTCCCAACGGCAACCGCAGCTATTACCTGAGCCGTTCCCAGCCGCCGTTTTTCTCACTGATGGTTGAACTGTTGGCGACCCATGACAGCGACGCGCTGAAGAAATATCGTCCGCAGATGGAGAAAGAGTATGCCTACTGGATGGACGGCGTCGATGCCCTGCAGCCGGGCCAGGCCAACAAACGCGTGGTGAAACTGGATGACGGCGCTGTCCTCAACCGCTACTGGGACGATCGCGATACGCCGCGCCCGGAGTCCTGGCTTGACGATGTGAACACCGCGAAAAGTAACCCAAACCGACCGGCAACCGAGATCTACCGTGATTTGCGTTCCGCCGCGGCTTCGGGCTGGGACTTTAGCTCCCGCTGGATGGACGATCCGCAAAAACTCGGCACCATCCGGACCACCAGCATTGTGCCCGTGGACCTGAACGCCCTGATGTTCAAGATGGAAAAACTGCTGGCCCGGGCAAGCCAGGAGAGCGGCGATGCCGCCAGCGCAAGCAAGTATGAGACGCTGGCCACCGCGCGCCAGAAAGCCATCGAGAGCCACCTGTGGAATGATAAAGAGGGCTGGTACGCCGATTACGACCTGAAGAGCAAGAAGGTACGCAATCAGCTCACGGCGGCGGCCCTGTTCCCGCTTTACGTCAAGGCGGCGGCGCAGGATCGTGCCGAAAAAGTCGCCGCGGCAACGTCCTCTCGTCTGTTGAAGCCGGGCGGGATAGCGACCACCACCGTCAACAGCGGCCAGCAGTGGGATGCGCCAAACGGCTGGGCTCCGCTGCAATGGGTGGCCGCGGAAGGGTTGCAGAATTACGGGCAAGAGAAGGTCTCGATGGATGTGACCTGGCGCTTCCTGAAAAACGTTCAGCATACCTATGACCGGGAAAAGAAACTGGTCGAGAAGTATGACGTGTCGACCACCGGTACCGGCGGCGGCGGCGGTGAGTATCCGCTGCAGGACGGCTTCGGCTGGAGCAACGGCGTGACCCTGAAGATGCTGGACCGGGTCTGCCCGAAAGAGAAACCGTGCGACAGCGTGCCGGAGAATCGGCCTGCGGCGAATGATGAGGTGGCGCCGGTGAAAGCATCTGCGCAGTAAGGGAGTATTGCCGGGTGGCGGCTACGCCTTACCCGGCCTACTTTTTGCCCTCACAGGGCCTTGTTCAGAAACTGTAACTTGCCCCAAGCTGATACGTTCTGTCCCGCCCAACCCAGCAGTTGGTCGCGTCGTAGCAGGTCAGCGTCTCTTTGTTGGTGATGTTCTGCGCGCTGGCTTTAAGCGTCAGCCCGGCCAGCGAAGGCAGAATTTCACCCATCCGGTAGGATGCCGACAAATCGTACTGCGTGCTGCCCCCCAGTTTACCCGCATCGTTAGCCGGAGAGATTTCCATCGGGCCGGTGTAGCGTGCGCCCGCGCCCAGCATCAGCCCTTTCAGCGGTGTGTTTTCAAAGGTGTATTCCCCCCAAAGGTTGAAGGCATTCTCCGGCACCTGCGTTGGACGTTTACCTTTGTACTTGTCATCTTCCGTGTTGATCGCGTGGGTGTAGGCATAGTTGGCAATCAGCGTCAGGTTGTCCGTCGGGCGGCTGATGGCTGACAGTTCCGCCCCTTTGGATTCCACTTCCCCGGTCTGACGATAGTTCAGGAAGCCCGGATCGGAGGTGACGACATTTTTCTGGCGGATGTTAAACACCGAGGCGGTAAAGGTGGTGGCATAATCCGCCAGCAGATATTTTACCCCACCTTCCACCTGCTTGCTGGTGGTCGGTTTGACGTCTTTCGCCACGAGCGTGCCCTGCGGCGACACCGGCGCAAAACCTTCGGAATAGCTGATAAACGGCGAAATCCCGTTATCAAAGGCGTAAAGCGCGCCCAGACGTTTGGTGACGCGATCCTGCGATACCCAGGCCTTATCACCGTTTTGCAGATAATTGGTGGTGACGGAGCGATAATCATCGTAACGCAGGCTGCCCAGCAGATTTAACCCGCCAAACTCCAACTGATCCTGCAGGTAATAGCCGTTCTGCTGATAGCTCAGACGGTTTTTCTGAGCGGTATACAGCCCTAATGCGCTTTCGCTGATTTGCGAATAATGACGCATATCCATGCCCGGCGTGGTCGACGCGTAACGGTAGTGGAAATGGGAGTTCAGCTTCTGATAGTCAAACCCGGCCAGCAGATGGTGTTGCCAGTCGCCCAGCGCCACGGTTTTGGTGACCTGGTTATCGATGTTGAAGCTCTGCAGATCTTCATCGGTGGTGTAGGCAAAACGGTTGAGCTGATAAACCTCGCTTCCCGTGCCCGTTGCATAGACGCTGCGCTGGTGCGTGTCGACGTCGAAATAGCGCGCCTTCTGGTTAAAGCCCCAGCCGCTGTCAAACTCATGCTCAAAGCTGTAGCCCAGCATCCACTGACGCTGCTTAAACCCGCTCCACTCATCACCGGCGTAATCGCGCTTGCCCGCGTATGTCGAGCGCAGGTAGGCGATCGGAAGCGGGTTAGACGGCGTCAGGCTCGGGGAGTTCTGCGCCAGCGCGTCCAGGGTGAGGCGGGTTTTGCTGTCGGGTTGCCAGGTGACGGACGGGGCAACCAGGTAGTTTTCATACCGGGTGGTGTGCGGCTGATCGTCATTTTCCGTCGCTTTACCCAGCAGGCGGTAGTTCCAGTCGCTGTTGGCAATCTGCCCGGTTGAGTCGAGATAGCCCTCTTTCAGGTTGCGGTTGCCGGTGTTAAAACCGAATTCGGTTCGCGCTTCCCGCTGCGGCTTTTTACTCTGGATATTCACCAGCCCGCCCGGCGAGCCGCCGCCGTAGAGAACCGATGAGGGGCCTTTCAGGATATCAACGCTGTCAATCAACAGCGGATCGATGCGCGCTTTGGTATTGCCGGTGACGTTATAGGGTAACTGCAGCCCGTTGTAGAACTCCTGGTCGACGGTAAAGCCACGAATTTTATATTCGCTCATGTAGGAGGTATTTCCCCGCACTTCGGTTGAAACGCCCGACGCATAGCGGAGGATTTCATTCACGGAATTCGCATGGCGCTTGTCAATTTCCGGCGCAGAGAGGGTCGTGATGACCTGCGGCGTTTTACTTTCAGCTACGGCCGATTTCGTGGCGCTGTTCGTCCAGGCCGGCAGCGCGCTGCCCTGCTCTGCGCCCGTGACGACGATAGTGGATTCTTCGGCGAATGCCGGAGCGTGCAGTGCGAGCGTGATGGCGCCTGCCAGGGCGCAAAGCGTAAAACGAGAGGGAGTCATAATGTCGTCTTGTTGTTAGATGCAATACGGAACGACAATTATTATCATTTACATTAACAAATCAATACTCAGGTAAAAAAACGGCCCTCCGCAGAGAGCCGTTTACGTTATCTTATGCTCGTCGCAGTAACCTGAATATGCCCAGCACCACAATGGCGCCCACGACAGCGACCAGAAAACTGTGCAGGTCAAAACCACTTATGTTGCCTCCGAAGCCAAACATCGTCGCCAGCCAGCCGCCCACAACCGCACCAACGACCCCGAGTACGCAGGTCAAAATAAAGCCGCCGCCATCGTTTCCCGGCATGATCAATTTCGCGATAGCGCCAGCAATAAGACCAAAGATAATCCAGGCGATGATACCCATAGCGATGCCCTCTTGCAGGTTTAACGCATGTGCAGAAAACCTTCTGCACAGCTAACTTAAGTATAGGTCATCGCCGGAAAATCATTTTCTTGTCACCGACTTATCTTTGCCTGAACAGGCAAAAAAAACTCACCGGTTTGTATTAAGTTTCATTGCAGATTGCCGATAACGCTAAGACAGTCTGTCATCTATCAAGGAGCCATCCGGCGTGAGTCATTACAGTGAGCAGTTCCTCAAGCAAAATCCGCTGGCTGTATTAGGGGTATTACGCGACCTGCAAAAAGGTGAAGTGCCGCTGCGCATCAGCTGGTCGAATAATCAGTTCATCAGTAAGATCCTTGACGCCTCGCAGGAGCGGCTGGTGATTGATTTAGGCAGTCAGGAGTATGAAAACCGCGCGGCGCTGAAGGCGGAGAATATCGCCGTGATGGCCGAAACGCAGGGCGCCAAAGTGGAGTTTGTCCTGTCGCGACTGGAACTGAGCGAATACCAGGGGCTACCGGCCTTTATGACCCCGCTTCCCACTAATCTTTGGTTTGTCCAGCGTCGTGAATATTTCCGCATCAGCGCCCCGCTTCACCCCGCCTACTTCTGCAAGGCCAAAATGCCGGACAAAAAAGAGATTCGCTTCCGTCTCTTCGATCTGTCGCTGGGCGGTATGGGCGCGCTGATGGATACGCCGAAGCCTGACGGACTGGTAGAGGGCATGCGGTTCACGCAAATCGAGCTGGATATGGGGGGCTGGGGGCGGTTTTATTTCGATGCACAGCTGATTGCCATCAGCGAACGCACCGTCGTGGACAGCAAAAATGAAACGATCACCACGCCGCGTCTGAGCTTCCGTTTCCTCAACGTCGGACCTGGCGCTGAGCGCGAACTGCAGCGCATTATCTACTCCCTGGAGCGGGAGGCGCGCGAACGCGCAAATAAAGTTCTGTAAAAAACATCGGGCAGCGTGACCGCCGCCCGTCTGCGGCATTACATGGCATCCATCGCTTTCTGCACTTTCCAGATATAACGAGGCGCCTGTGGTGCCGGGTGATTTTTCACCACATGCTCAAAGAATTCGTCTTTGTCCATGCCGTTAATCTCTTCTATCGCCTCTTTGCGGTCAGAGGAGAAGGTTCTCAGCAACGCGCCGGCGCCGTTAACGTAAGACACCACCAGCGCGTACTGCATGACCTCCGGATCCTGAATCCCCTTCAGCACGCCATGCTCCATGATGCTCAGATAGGCCGTGCCCATTGAAATGTTGCGCTCCGGGTTCTTCAGCTCGCTGGTCGACGGCTGGCCGCTCCAGCCCATGTAGCGGTATACCTCTCTCCCCGCCGTTGACGCTTTAAGCTGCATCAGCCCCACCGCGTTGGACTTGCTGACAAGCGTGGGGTTACCGCCGGACTCCACCGCAATGATCGCCGTGATGAGGCGCGGACTGACGCCCCAGGCTTTCCCGGCTTGTTCACTGATCGGCATCCACTGCATCGCCCGCTTCACCGGCACTTCCGGGTTCCAGGGCGGGTTTTGATAATCATGTTTTGAACTACAGCCAGCGAGCAACACAATCAAAAAAGCAAACCATCTCAATTTCACGTCATCTATCCTTATAGCCGGTCATCGCGGTGCGCCGCCCCTTGAAGCAGGCGGCGTATACGCGGCATGATATAGACAATTAGTTTCTCATTCAGCAAGGAATTGCCATGTCTCAGATTCATCTCATCGCGCCGTCGGGCTACTGCATTAACCAGGACGCGGCGCAGCGGGGCGTTCAGCGTTTGCTGGAATCGGGCCACCAGGTAGAAAATCAGACGATTATCCCCCGCCGCCAGCAGCGTTTTGCCGGTACCGAAGCGCAGCGGCTGAATGATATCAACAGCCTGGTGAACCTGAAGGGTGAAAACCGGATAGTGCTGGCGGTGCGCGGCGGATATGGCGCGAGCCGGCTGCTGGAGAGCATTGACTGGCAGGGCCTGGCGGAGCGTCAGCAGCAGGATCCGCTGCTGATATGCGGCCACAGCGATTTCACCGTCATCCAGCTTGGGCTGCTGGCGCTGCATAACGTCATCACCTTCAGCGGCCCGATGCTGGCCGGTAACTTCGGCGCGCCGGAGCTGGAAGCGTTCACCGTGGAACATTTCTGGCGCGCGCTGCGTAATCCCACCTACAGCGTGGAGTGGCAGGGGAATGGACCGCACTGGGAATGCGAAGGTCAGCTCTGGGGCGGTAACCTGGCGATGCTGGTTTCGCTCATCGGTACGCCGTGGATGCCGCAAATCAAGGACGGCATTCTGGTGCTGGAAGATATCAACGAACATCCGTTCCGCGTCGAACGGATGCTGTTGCAGCTCTATCATGCCGGTATTCTTGAGCGCCAGTCCGCGATTGTGCTGGGCAGCTTCAGCGGCGCTGCCCCGAATGACTATGACGCGGGTTACTCCCTGGAAACCATGGTTGAGTTCATTCGCTCGCGGCTGGATATTCCGGTGATCGCCGGTCTGGACTTCGGTCATGAGCAGCGCACCGTGACTCTGGCGTTGGGGGCGCACGCCTCCCTGCTCCATAATGATTCCGGCTCCCGGCTGACCATCAGCGGCCATCCTGTCATAAAGGCATAAAAAAGCCGTTATACCCCCTTAATAAAACGCCGTTGCCGTCGTTAATATGTTAGGGTTTTAGTAACAGCGTTAACATTGAGGTGGGAGTAAGAGAACATTGGATGCCGCAGCGATAATCAGCCTTTTCATTCTGGGTTCGGTCCTTGTAACCAGCAGTATTTTATTAAGTTCATTTTCATCGCGTCTCGGCATACCTATTCTTGTTATTTTCCTCGCCATCGGCATGCTGGCCGGCATTGATGGCATTGGCGGTATCCCATTCGATAACTACCCTTTCGCCTACATGGTGAGTAACCTGGCGCTGGCGGTGATCCTGCTGGACGGCGGCATGCGCACCCAGGCGAGCTCCTTCCGCGTGGCCTTAGGGCCCGCGCTGTCGCTCGCGACGGTCGGCGTGTTGATTACCTCCGGCCTCACCGGAATGATGGCCGCGTGGCTTTTCCATCTGAATATCATGGAAGGGTTGCTGATAGGCGCCATCGTGGGCTCAACCGATGCGGCAGCGGTGTTTTCCCTGCTCGGCGGTAAAGGGCTTAACGAACGCGTTGGCTCCACGCTTGAGATTGAATCCGGCAGCAACGATCCGATGGCGGTGTTTCTCACCATCACGCTGATTGAGATGATCCAGCAGCACGAGACGGGCCTCAGCTGGATGTTTGCGTGGCATATCCTGCAGCAGTTCGGGCTGGGGATTGTTATTGGCCTGGCGGGGGGATATCTCTTGCAGCAGATGATCAACCGCATCTCGCTGCCCTCGGGGCTTTACCCGCTGCTGGCCTTGAGCGGCGGCATTCTCATTTTTGCCGTTACCACGGCGCTGGACGGCAGCGGCATTCTCGCCGTCTACCTCTGCGGGTTCCTGATGGGCAACCGCCCTATTCGCAACCGCCATGCCATTTTGCAGAACTTCGACGGCCTGGCATGGCTGGCGCAGATCGGCATGTTCCTGGTGCTCGGTCTTCTGGTTACCCCATCGGACCTGCTGCCCATCGCCGTTCCGGCGCTGCTGTTGTCTGCGTGGATGATATTCTTCGCCCGTCCGCTGTCGGTATTTGCTGGCCTGCTGCCGTTTCGCGGCTTCAACCTGCGCGAGCGCGTCTTTATCAGCTGGGTGGGTCTGCGCGGCGCGGTGCCGATTATTCTTGCGGTCTTTCCGATGATGGCCGGTCTGGATAACGCCCGGCTGTTCTTTAACGTGGCCTTCTTCGTGGTGCTGATTTCGCTGCTGTTCCAGGGAACGTCCCTCGGGTGGGCGGCAAAAAAAGCCAAAGTCGTGGTCCCTCCCGTGGGCTGGCCGGTTTCCCGCGTGGGGCTCGACATTCATCCGGAAAACCCGTGGGAGCAGTTCGTCTATCAGCTGAGCGCCGACAAATGGTGCGTGGGCGCTTCGCTGCGCGATTTGCACATGCCGGCCGAAACGCGCATTGCCGCCCTGTTCCGCGACAATGTCCTGTTGCACCCTACCGGCAGCACACGCCTGCGCGAAGGGGATATTCTGTGCGTGATTGGCCGCGAGCGTGACCTGCCCGCGCTGGGCAAGTTGTTCAGCCAGTCGCCGCCGGTAGCGCTGGACCAGCGTTTCTTCGGCGATTTTATTCTGGAAGCCAGCGCCAGGTTTGCCGATGTGGCGCTGATTTACGGCCTGGATGAAGGTGCTGAAGACGGAGATAGCCAGCAAACGCTGGGCGAAATCATCCAGCAGCGGCTTGGCGCAGCCCCAGTCGTGGGCGATCAGGTAGAGTTTGCCGGGATGATCTGGACGGTAGCAGAGAAAGAAGATAACGCGGTAAGGAAAGTCGGTTTGAGGCCGATGGAAGAGGAAGCGGAGTAGCGGTTTTTTTGCCGGGTGGCGGCTTCGCCTTACCCGGCCTACAAAACCCTCGAACGTAGGCCGGGTAAGCGTTAGCGCCACCCGGCGAACATACGTTACACCGTCACAACCGGCACCCTCGGTGCCAGGGCACACATCAGTTCATACCCTACCGTGCCCGCCGCGGCCGCCACGTCATCAATTTTGATTTCGTTACCCCACAGCTCGACCGGGGAACCGATACCCGCCTGCGGGCAGGGCGTCAGGTCAACGGCCAGCATATCCATTGATACGGTGCCTACCGTTCCCGTGCGGACTCCATCTACCCACACAGGCGTACCGGTTGGCGCAATGCGCGGGTAGCCGTCGGCATAGCCGCCCGCCACGATACCAATCCGCTGCTCGCCCTTTGCCCGATAGCGGCTACCGTAGCCCACCGTGTCGCCAGCTTTCAGGGTCTGCACGCCAATGATTTCACTGCGCAGGGTCATTACCGGCTTCAGGCCGCTGTTGGCGATATCCTGCCACTGCCCCGAGGGCGACGCACCGTACAGAACGATCCCCGGACGCACCCAGTTGTAATGCGCCTCGGGATGCCACAGCGTGGCCGCCGAGTTGGACAGCGAGCGCGGGCAGTCCAGCCCTTCTGCCGCCTGCTCAATGCGGACCATGGCATCGGCGATACCGTCCGGTTTTTCCGCGTCGGCAAAGTGCGCCATCAGCGTCATTTCACCCACGTTCTTCAGGGCGCGCAGCTGCTGCCAGACCGTATGCACCCGCTCAGGCTGGAAGCCCAGGCGGTTCATGCCGCTGTTGACCTTGAGATAGATATCCAGCGGCGCGTGGAGCTTCGCATCCTGAATCGCTTTGATCTGCCAGTTGCTGTGAACGCTGGTGGTCAGCCGGTACTTATCCAGCAGCGGCAGATCGTCGGCGTGGAAGAACCCCTCCAGCAGCAGTATGGGCCCTTTCCAGCCGCGCTCGCGCAGCAGAATGGCCTCTTCCAGATTGAGTAACGCAAAGCCATCGGTGGCGCTCAGCGCGCTCCAGATACGGTCAATGCCGTGGCCGTAGGCATTCGCTTTCACCACCGACCACACGCGTGCGCCAGGTGCCGCCCGGCGAACAATCTGCAGGTTATCCTTCAGGGCCTGCAGGTTCAGCTGAGCCAGAACAGGACGGGACATGACAACTCCTTAGTTATGTGCGCCGTGCAGGTGCTGTGGACGCGACGGCGTAAACCCCGATTGATAGCGCGCGACACTGAGATCGTCAAACGGAATGGCCGGCGTGCGTCCGGAAATCAGGTCGCTCAGCAGCTGCCCGGAGCCGCAGGCCATCGTCCAGCCAAGCGTACCGTGCCCGGTATTGGTCCACAGGTTTTTGAACGGCGTGCGCCCGACAATCGGCGTGCCGTCCGGCGTCATCGGACGCAGGCCGGTCCAGAAGGTCGCCTGCTCGACAAAGCCACCGCGCGGGAAGAGGTCCCCCACCACCATCTCCAGCGTTTCACGACGCGGTTTCAGCAATTCGGTGTTGAAGCCGACGATCTCCGCCATGCCGCCTACGCGGATGCGGTTATCGAAGCGGGTAATGGCGATTTTGTAGGTTTCATCCAGAATGGTAGAAACCGGTGCGCCGCTCTCCTCTTTTACCGGAATGGTCAGCGAGTAGCCTTTTAGCGGGTAGACCGGAATATCGAGAATGCCCTTCAGCATCGCGGTGGAGTACGAACCAAACGCCATGACGTAGGCATCCGCTTTGATCACCTCTTCGCCACACTTCACGCCGTAAATTTTTTCCCCTTCCGACAGCAGCTTGTCGACAGAGGTGTTGTACCGGAATTTCACCCCTGCCTGCTCGCACATCTGCGCCAGACGCTGCGTAAAGAGCTGGCAGTCGCCGGTTTCGTCATTCGGCAGGCGCAGGCCGCCCGTCAGCTTATGCGCCACTTCCGCCAGCGCAGGTTCAACCTGACCAAGCTGGCTGGCTTCCAGCAGCTGATACGGTACGCCAGCATCTTCCAGCACGGCGATATCGCGGGTGGCGTTTTCATACTGTTGTTCGGTGCGGAACAGTTGGAGCGTTCCGCCCTGACGGCCTTCGTACTCAATCCCGGTTGAGGCGCGCAGCGCTTTCAGACAGTCGCGGCTGTATTCCGCCAGGCGCACCATGCGCCCTTTGTTCTCCATGTAGTGGCGTGTGTCGCAGTTGCGCAGCATCTGCCACATCCATTTCAGCTGGAACTGCGTGCCGTCAAGGCTGATGGCCAGCGGCGCGTGGCGCTGGAACATCCATTTAATCGCTTTCAGCGGAACGCCCGGTGCTGCCCACGGTGCCGCATAGCCCGGAGAGATTTGCCCGGCGTTCGCCGCGCTGGTTTCCAGCGCGGGGCCTGACTCACGATCGATAACGGTGACGTCATGTCCCGCCTGACTTAAATACCAGGCGCTGGTTACCCCAACGACACCACTTCCCAGTATGACAACACGCATAACCACTCCATTATGTGCAAAAGAACAATCTTCTAATTACAGATTGATAACCTAGTTGAAAATATTATTCAACATACGACTTTTTTATGGTGACTTACCTCACACATCCCCCAGCATCAGGGGATAGCTCTAATTTGGGATCTCCTGCTGCGCGTTATTTTTAACCAGCATAAAATGCTGAGGGACGCCCTTTTTTTGCCGTATCAAAAACGCGAAATCGCAAAGAAAAAATTTCTGCCTCAGCACGCTTTTTAACACGTTGATCTATGCTTGAAAGGAGGCTCTCCAGACAGAGAGAGCACCCACAACGAGGGCGCGCTAATGGCTACTATTGATTCCCTGAACAAGGACAACACACGTCTGAGCGATGGACCCGACTGGACCTTCGAACTGCTGGATGTTTACCTCGCCGAAATCGACCGGGTTGCAAAACTGTATCGCCTGGATACCTATCCCCATCAGATTGAAGTCATTACGTCCGAACAGATGATGGACGCCTACTCCAGCGTCGGGATGCCGATTAACTATCCGCACTGGTCGTTTGGTAAGAAATTTATCGAAACGGAGCGGCTGTATAAGCACGGGCAGCAGGGTCTGGCGTATGAGATCGTCATTAACTCCAATCCGTGTATCGCCTATTTAATGGAAGAGAACACCATTACCATGCAGGCGCTGGTGATGGCGCACGCCTGCTACGGGCATAACTCCTTTTTCAAGAATAACTATCTGTTCCGCAGCTGGACGGATGCCAGCTCCATCGTCGATTACCTGATCTTCGCCCGTAAATACATTACCGACTGCGAAGAGCGCTACGGCGTGGACGAAGTGGAAAAACTGCTCGACTCCTGTCACGCGCTGATGAACTACGGCGTTGACCGCTACAAACGTCCGCAGAAAATCTCCCTGCAGGAGGAGAAGGCCCGGCAGAAAAGCCGCGAAGAGTATCTGCAAAGCCAGGTGAACATGCTGTGGCGCACCCTGCCGAAGCGTGAGGAAGAAAAAACGATCGCCGAAGCGCGGCGTTATCCGTCCGAGCCACAGGAAAACCTGCTCTATTTTATGGAGAAGAACGCCCCGCTGCTGGAGCCGTGGCAGCGTGAGATCCTGCGCATCGTGCGCAAGGTGAGCCAGTATTTCTACCCGCAAAAACAGACGCAGGTGATGAACGAAGGCTGGGCGACCTTCTGGCACTACACCATTCTCAACCACCTGTACGACGAGGGGAAAGTCACCGAGCGGTTCATGATGGAGTTCCTCCACAGCCATACCAACGTGGTGTTCCAGCCGCCCTATAACAGCCCGTGGTACAGCGGGATTAACCCGTATGCCCTTGGCTTCGCCATGTTCCAGGACATTAAGCGTATCTGTCAGTCGCCGACGGAAGAAGACAAGTACTGGTTCCCGGATATCGCCGGATCTGACTGGCTGGAAACGCTGCACTTTGCGATGCGCGACTTTAAGGATGAGAGCTTCATCAGCCAGTTTATGTCGCCGAAGATCATGCGTGACTTCCGCTTCTTCACCGTGCTGGACGACGACCGCAACAACTATCTGGAGATCTCCGCAATCCACAACGAGGAGGGATACCGTGAGATCCGCTCTCGCCTCTCTTCCCAGTACAACCTGAGCAATCTTGAACCCAACATTCAGGTGTGGAACGTGGATTTGCGCGGTGACCGCTCCCTGACGCTGCGCTATATCCCGCACAATCGCGCGCCGCTGGATAAAGGGCGTAAAGAGGTGCTGAAGCATGTGCATCGCCTGTGGGGCTTTGACGTGCAACTGGAGCAGCAGAATGAAGACGGGAGCGTCGAGCTGCTTGAACGCTGCCCGGCGCGGTTGAATACGCTGTAGTTTTTTGCCGGGTGGCGGCTACGCCTTACCCGGCCTACGGGTTTTGTAGGCCCGGTAAGCGAAGCCCCACCGGGCGAAAAAAAACCTCTCACACGAGAGGTTTTTTATTTCAGCGGCTCTGAATCGCCAAATCACCCGGCAGCGTTTTCTGCATACGGTGCCAGATTTCACCGGAATCGTGACCGTAGCGGCGCACTGTCTCATACACCTGATCGTGCAGACCTTCGGAGCACAGCTTGCTCAGCTTATGGTAAAAGCCCAGCGCCAGGCTGCGGGCTTCGGGATTGGCAAAGTAGTGGCGGCCAATGCGGGTGTAGAGTCCCTTCATACCGTTGAGGATCAGACCGTACACCGGGTTGCCGGAGGCAAACGCCAGGCCACGGAAGACGTTGTAATCGAGGGTGGCAAACGCGTCGGCGTGATCTTCCACCTCGTTGGCACTGGCCAGCACCGCAAGCGCATCTTCCGGATGCTGACGGAAAGCCGTACGAATAAAGATCGTCGCGATGTTGGTGCGAACGGAGAGCAGATTATCAATGAGCTGCGGCACGCTTTCATGATCGAGACGCGCCAGCGTTTCAAGAATGTTCAGCCCGGAGGTTTCCCAGAAGTTGTTCACTTTTGTTGGCTTGCCGTGCTGGATCGTCAACCAGCCATCGCGCGCCAGTCGCTGAAGCACTTCACGCAGCGTGGTGCGAGTGACGCCAATCAGTTCAGAGAGTTCGCGTTCAGCCGGAAGAATGGACCCCGCAGGGAAACGATTATTCCAGATGCTTTCAATGATGTACTCTTCCGCGAAACCCGCCGGGCTCTGCGCCTTAATGACCATAGTGAGATTTCCATTACACAGCTTTAGCAAATTGGACTCATCATACCAGAGGCGTGCAGTGGCAGGTAGCGCGGCAAAGAGAGAAAAGAGGGATCGCCGTTTCATTTTTATGAAATTTACAATGCGGTCTTATCCGCGTCTGGACCGTAATTTTTGCGTATACTGATGTTTTGTCTTACTTGACGGGGAAGGACGTCTGTCGTGGAAATTTCTTTTGGGCGCGCGCTGCGGCGCAATTTTTTAGGCCAGTCTCCTGACTGGTACAAACTGATACTGCTGGTGTTCCTGGTCGTTAACCCTCTCCTCTTTTACGTGAACCCGTTCGTTGCCGGGTGGCTGCTGGTCGCGGAGTTTATCTTCACCCTGGCGATGGCGCTGAAATGTTATCCCCTGTTGCCGGGCGGATTGCTGGCGTTTGAAGCGGTAGTGATTGGGATGACTTCTGCCGAGCATGTCAAAGCAGAGCTGGCTTCAAATCTTGAAGTGCTTCTGCTGCTGATGTTTATGGTGGCGGGCATCTACTTTATGAAACAGCTGCTGCTGTTTATCTTTACGCGCCTGCTGCTCAGCATTCCGTCGAAAACGGTTCTCTCGCTGGCGTTTTGCCTTGCGGCGGCCTTCCTGTCAGCCTTCCTGGACGCGCTGACGGTCGTCGCGGTGGTGATAAGCGTCGCGGTGGGGTTTTACGGTATTTATCACCGCGTGGCCTCCTCTCGTCCGGGTGAGGATCTGCAGGATGACAGCCATGTCGATGCGCATAACCGCGAGGTACTGGAACAGTTTCGCGCCTTCCTGCGCAGCCTGATGATGCATGCCGGGGTGGGTACCGCCCTGGGGGGCGTGATGACGATGGTGGGCGAGCCGCAAAACCTGATCATTGCGAAAGCGGCGGGCTGGCACTTCGGTGATTTCTTCCTGAGAATGGCCCCGGTGAGCGTGCCGGTGCTGATCTGCGGTCTGGCGACCTGTTTGCTGGTGGAGAAGTTTCGCCTCTTTGGTTACGGAGCACAACTCCCGGAGCCGGTACGTCAGGAATTGCATAAATTCGATCTGCAGAGCCGACGCCAGCGGACGCGCCAGGAGACGCTGCGCCTGATTGCACAGGGGATCATCGGCGTCTGGCTTATCGCCGCGCTGGCGTTCCATCTGGCTGAAGTGGGGCTGATTGGTCTGTCCGTGATTATTCTCGCCACTACCTTTACCGGCGTGACGGATGAGCATGCTATCGGCAAAGCCTTTACCGAAGCGCTGCCGTTTACCGCCCTGCTGGCGGTGTTCTTTGCGGTCGTGGCGGTGATAATCGACCAGCACCTGTTCGCGCCGATTATTGCCTTTGTCTTACGGGCATCGCCGGATGCTCAGCTGTCGCTGTTTTACCTGTTTAACGGCCTGCTCTCGTCAATCTCAGATAACGTCTTTGTCGGGACGGTTTACATTAACGAGGCTAAGACCGCGATGGAGCAAGGCGTGATCAGCGCCGGACAGTTTGAACTGCTGGCCGTGGCGATCAACACCGGTACCAACCTGCCGTCGGTGGCGACACCCAATGGCCAGGCCGCCTTCCTGTTCCTGCTGACCTCCGCCCTTGCGCCACTCATACGTCTTTCTTATGGAAGAATGGTCTGGATGGCCCTGCCCTATACGCTGGTGCTTACGATCGTGGGATTGCTTTGCGTCAAAATTACCCTTATTCCCTGTACGCAATGGTTGATACAAGCGGGTATACTTGCGGCGCAGTAAACACTGCAACTCGGGCAGTTCGCTGCCCGTTTGCCTTTTCGCACGATAAACATCCAATTACGTTTTATTTCGCCAGGTACAGGTGGCGCGAAAAACGAATTCGTTTACACTGCGCTTTCTAAGCATGTTCCAGGGAAATGATTATGTTGAGATTTTTAAACCAGTGCTCCCGCGGTCGCGGAGCGTGGTTGTTAATGGCCCTGACCGCCTTTGCGCTGGAAATGGTCGCGCTGTGGTTCCAGCACGTAATGGGACTCAAACCTTGCGTGCTCTGTATTTACGAACGCTGCGCGCTGTTCGGCATTATGGGGGCTGGCCTGGTCGGCGCGATTGCGCCGAAGTCGCCGCTTCGCTATGCCGGGATCGCAATCTGGCTCTACAGCGCCTGGAAAGGCATTGAACTCTCTTGGCAGCACACGATGATGCAGCTGCATCCGTCACCGTTTATGACCTGCGATTTTGCCGCCCGCTTCCCGAGCTGGCTGCCGCTGGACAAATGGCTGCCGCAGGTGTTCGTTGCCTCCGGTGACTGCTCCGTTCGCCAGTGGGAATTCCTGACGCTGGAGATGCCGCAGTGGCTGGTGGGCATTTTTGCCGCCTACTTCGTCGTGGCGCTGCTGGTGCTGATCGCTCAGCCGTTCAAACCGAAGAAACGCGATTTGTTCGGACGCTAATTCGCCCGGCGGCGCTTCGCTTGCGCGGGCCTACGGTTTTGTAGGTCGGGTAAGCGCAGCGCCACTCGACACAACAGCGCACAATAAAAAACCCGCTTTGGCGGGTTTTTTTAATCTCAACGGGTCGGGTGGTTCATGATGTGATCTTCCCAGTCCCGCACCTCGGACTCTTTTACCGCAATGTGGCGCACGGAGATACGTTCGCCGTGCATCGCCGCTTTTGAACCGGTCAGCAGGGGGTGCCAGTCAGGCAGACCTTTCCCCTCCGCCAGCAGGCGATACGCGCAGGTATGCGGCAGCCATTCAAAGGTGGGCAGATTCTCACGGGTTAATTTAATGCAGTCTGGCTCGAACTCGAAGCGGCGCTCGTAGTTGCGGCACTGGCAGGTTTTGATGTTCAGCTGCTTGCAGGCCACGTTGGTGAAGTAGATTTCGTCCGTGTCTTCATCCATCAGCTTGTGCAGGCAGCACTGACCACAGCCGTCGCATAAGGATTCCCATTCCGCGTCGGTCATGTCGTCGAGAGTTTTGCTTTGCCAGAAAGGGATGTCGTTCATCAGGATGTCCACACGTCAAAAGAAAGCGCACCTTATAACGAGTCTGGCACGTCGTTGCAAGTTTTGCCGCCCTTTTCAGGCGGCAAGAGGAGGTTACAGCACGCGGGTTTTCAGCGACAGGCCGTTAAAACCAACTTCAAGTTCATCACCGCTCGCGAGCGGACCAACGCCTTCCGGCGTGCCGGTCAGGATCACATCACCCGGCTTGAGGGTAAAGAAGCGGCTCATGTAGGCGATCAGCGGCACAATCTTATGGATCATGTCTGCCGTGGTACCCTGCTGGCGGATTTCACCGTTAACCTTCAGGCTGAGCGGCGTGTCCTGCGGATTACCGGTAAATTCGCTCACCGGCACAAACGCCGAAATTGGGCAGGAATTATCAAACCCTTTGGCTTTTTCCCACGGCTGCCCCGCTTTCTTCATTTTACCCTGCACGTCGCGTAGCGTCAGATCCAGCGCCACGCCGTATCCGGCGATCGCTTTTTGCACATGCTCTTCGGAGGCCTGACGCAGCGTTGCGCCGATCAGCACAGCGAGTTCCACTTCGTGGTGCACCGAGCCGAGCCCCTGCGGCAGGGCCAGCGGCTGGCGAATATCGCAAAGCGCCGTTTCAGGCTTAATGAACAGAACCGGCTCTTCTGGCGTCGCACTGCCCATCTCCTGAATATGTTTTGCATAGTTGCTGCCCACGCAAACCACTTTGCTAACGGGATAATCCAGTAATGCACCTTGCCAGTTATGATGTTGATACATGGTCGACCCCTAAACGGTTGATGTGTTGTGCTCAAAAACAGTTGAGACTATTTTTTACCGTTCGCCTCAAGATGCTGTTTTAATAAATTCTCGGGTGGCGGTGGAAGCTGTAAATAATAGCCCTGCTCGGCTAATGCCGTTTTCACTTTCTCCAGATCGGCATTCACCAGTTTCTTGCGACCATCAAGCGGCAGCAGCATCGCCATCTGCGGTCGGCCAAAGCTCTTCATTAATTCTTCAGGCACGCGTGAAAAATCGTCTTTCTTTTCGACATAAAGATAGGTCTGGTCACGGGTTGTACTTCTGTAGATCACACAAAACATGTTTTTACTCTGAATTAATGGGTGGTTGCTTGCCTCAATATACTCATGACTATAACATGCCTGATACTCTTCGGAATATCGCAGCGAGTGGTTGCGGTTAATAGCAAATTGAGTAAGGCCAGGATGTCAAACACGCCCATCGAGCTTAAAGGCAGTAGCTTCACCTTATCAGTGGTACATTTGCATGATGCAAAACCCGAGGTTATTCGTCAGGCGTTAGAAGACAAAATCGCCCAGGCTCCCGCCTTCCTGAAGCACGCCCCTGTTGTGATCAACGTCAGCGGTCTTGAAGCGCCGGTTAACTGGAAACGTCTCCAGCAGGCCGTCTCCTCGACCGGACTGCGTATTGTCGGCATCAGCGGCTGCAAAGATACTGAACTGAAAGCGGAAATTGACCGTGCGGGGCTGCCGCTTCTGAATGAAGGCAAAGAAAAAGCCCCGCGTGCGGCACCCGTTGCCGTCGAAACGCCCCCTCCTGCGGCGCAAAACGTTACAAACATCACAAAAACGCGAATGATTGATGTGCCGGTTCGTTCCGGTCAGCGCATTTATGCACCAAACTGTGATCTGATTGTTACAAGCCACGTCAGTGCTGGCGCTGAGCTGATTGCAGATGGCAATATTCACGTTTACGGTATGATGCGTGGACGTGCGCTCGCAGGTGCAAGTGGCGATCGGGACGCGCAAATATTTTGTACTCACCTGACGGCGGAACTGGTGTCCATCGCAGGTGAATATTGGCTGAGCGACAAGATCCCAGCCGAATTTTATGGCAAAGCGGCTCGCCTGCTTCTGGCAGACGACGCGTTGACCGTTCAACCGTTGAATTGATCCCTTTTTAACAAGGAATTTCTATGGCACGCATTATTGTTGTTACTTCGGGTAAAGGAGGCGTTGGCAAGACCACCTCCAGCGCGGCCATCGCTACTGGTTTGGCCCAGAAGGGAAAGAAAACCGTCGTTATCGACTTCGATATCGGCCTGCGTAACCTCGACCTCATCATGGGATGTGAGCGTCGCGTCGTGTATGACTTTGTGAACGTCATTCAGGGCGATGCCACGCTGAACCAGGCGCTGATTAAAGACAAGCGCACCGAGAACCTCTACATTCTCCCGGCTTCTCAGACGCGTGACAAAGACGCCCTGACCCGTGAAGGGGTAGAAAAGGTGCTCGACGAGCTGAAAAAAATGGAGTTCGACTTCATCGTCTGTGACTCACCTGCCGGTATCGAAACCGGT
This sequence comes from Enterobacter cloacae complex sp. IR53041, assembly GCF_049238285.1. Lineage (NCBI taxonomy): Bacteria > Pseudomonadati > Pseudomonadota > Gammaproteobacteria > Enterobacterales > Enterobacteriaceae > Enterobacter > Enterobacter cloacae complex sp. IR53041. Next base: position 224,004 of record NZ_JBMKHB010000001.1, read on the forward strand.
GCCCTGATGGCGCTCTACTTCGCTGATGAAGCGATCATCACCACCAACCCTGAAGTTTCATCCGTCCGTGACTCAGACCGCATTCTCGGGATCCTCGCCTCTAAATCCCGTCGTGCGGAAAATGGCGAAGACCCGATTAAAGAACACCTGCTGCTCACCCGCTACAACCCGGGCCGCGTGAACAAAGGTGACATGCTGAGCATGGAAGACGTGCTGGAGATCCTGCGCATTAAGCTGGTGGGCGTTATCCCGGAAGATCAGTCCGTGTTACGCGCCTCTAACCAGGGCGAGCCAGTGATCCTTGATACAATGGCAGATGCAGGTAAAGCTTACGCCGATACCGTTGACCGTCTGCTGGGAGAAGAACGTCCTTTCCGCTTCATTGAAGAAGAGAAGAAAGGTTTCCTCAAACGCCTGTTCGGAGGATAAGTTATGGCATTACTGGACTTTTTTCTCTCGCGGAAAAAGAACACCGCCAACATCGCAAAAGAACGTCTGCAAATTATCGTTGCGGAGCGTCGTCGTAGCGACGCCGAGCCTCACTACCTGCCGCAGCTGCGCAAGGACATCCTGGAAGTGATCTGTAAGTACGTGCAGATTGACCCGGAGATGGTGACGGTGCAGCTGGAACAAAAAGACGGGGATATTTCGATTCTGGAGCTGAACGTGACGCTCCCGGAAGCGGAAGAGTCGCGTCCGTAGGTTTGTGATTTCGTCGCCCCGGTAAGCGCAGCGCCACCGGGGGAATATGCCGGGTTTATCACCCGGCATATTTTTTATCGCGGATAACCTTCCAGCAGCGTATTCAGGCGATCGGCCATCAATTCCCCGCGCCATCCCGCCATCATCTCCGTCATGCCATTCTGCGGCTTCAGCTTCCAGTGCCAGTTAAGCAGCTGGTTAATCTGACGGCGTGAAGCGAGCAGCTCCGCGCTCAGCTTGCTTTCCGTAGCCACCGCCTGCACGAGCGCTTTGATGTCCTTAAACGCTTTGCGATAGCCCGGCATATCCATCAGGTTCAGCAGCGGTTCCGGCAGCGCCTCTTCCGGCAACGCCTGCGCTTTTGCGACCAGCGCCAGCAGGGTTTTGCCGTGGAAACGGATTTCGCTGCCCGAAATCCCAATGCTGTCCAGCTCGCCGAGGCTGCCCGGCATATAGCGCGCAACCGCCCAGAGATGCTCTTCGCGAACCACAAAGTTAACGGCCAGATCGCGCTCGCGCGCTTTACGCAAGCGCCAGTCTGCCAGCAGCTGCAGGCACGCCAGCTGACGCGTACGCAGCTGCCAGGCGTTGCTGATGTCGCGCCAGGCCTCTTTCGGATCCACCACTTCCTGACGACGCAGCTGGGTCATACGGCACTCGTCCAGCGCGGCGGACAGCCAGCCGGATGCCTCGGCTTCTTTCATCAGCTGTCCGGCGATCGGCAGCAGGTAAAACACGTCAGCCGCCGCATACTCCAGCTGGCGCTCGGTAAGCGGACGCGCCAGCCAGTCGGTACGGGATTCGCTTTTATCCAGCGTCAGGCCCGTATACTCCTCCACCATGGCGGCAAAGCCCCAGGAGAGCGGTCGCCCGCTGAACGCCGCAAGGATCTGCGTATCAATCAGCGGCTGAGGCATGATGCCAAAGGTGTTCAGAAAGACTTCCAGATCTTCACTGCCTGCGTGCAGGTATTTCGTGACGGCGGTATCGAGCAGCAGATCGCGCATCGGCGTCCAGTCGGTAATGCCGAGAGGGTCGATCAGCGACACGTGTTTACCGTCGTACATCTGAATCAACCCCAGCTGCGGATAGTACGTCCGGGTACGGACAAACTCGGTATCCAGGGCAATGGCAGGAAAGTCGCGCGTCACCTCGCACAGCGAAGCCAGCTCGTCGTTGGTCGTGATCATCTGGTAATTCAAATCGGATTCTCTTTTGTTTGCGCCCATAAAAAACGCCGGCTTAACCGGCGTCTGGACGATTAACGTGAAGCTCAGGCCTTATTGTCTACTTTGGCACGGGCTTCGTCACGTAATTCTCGTCGTAATATCTTCCCGACGTTGGATTTCGGCAGCTCGTCGCGGAATTCCACCAGCTTCGGCACTTTATAGCCCGTCAGCTGACGACGACAAAACGTTATCAGCGCTTCCTCGGTGAGAGAAGGATCCTTCTTGACCACAAATATCTTCACTGCTTCACCGCTGCTGCCGGAAGGCACGCCGACCGCTGCCACTTCGAGTACGCCGCTGTGCTGCATGACCACGTCTTCGATCTCATTCGGATAGACGTTGAAGCCGGAGACCAGGATCATATCTTTCTTGCGATCGACAATGCGCAGGAAGCCCTCGTCATCCATCACCGCGATATCCCCGGTATGCAGCCAGCCGTCTTTGATGATTTCGTCGGTGGCGTCGGGACGCTGCCAGTAGCCCAGCATGACCTGCGGACCTTTGACGCACAGCTCACCCGGCTCACCCGGCGCGACTTCGTTATCGTTATCATCGACCAGTTTCGCTTCAGTGGAAGGAACGGGCAGGCCAATGCTTCCGCTGTGGTAGTCGATGTCATGCGGGTTAACGCTGACCAGCGGCGCGCACTCCGTCAGGCCATAGCCCTCCAGCAGATACTGGCCGGTAAGCTTCACCCAGCGCTCGGCCACCGCCTGCTGAACCGGCATGCCGCCGCCCGCAGAGAGATGGAGCGTGGAGAAGTCCAGCTGCTGGAACTCTTTGTTATTAAGCAGCGCGTTAAACAGGGTATTTACCCCGGTCATGGCGGTGAACGGGTATTTTGCCAGCTCTTTCACCAGCCCCGGGATATCACGCGGGTTAGTAATCAGCACGTTTTGCCCGCCCAGCTCAATAAACAGCAGGCAGTTCATGGTCAGTGCGAAAATGTGGTACAGCGGCAGCGCCGTAATGACCAGCTCTTTGCCGGGATGCAGCAGCGGCCCGTAGGTTGCATTGACCTGCTCAAGGTTCGCCAGCATGTTGCGGTGGGTCAGCATTGCGCCTTTCGCCACGCCGGTGGTACCGCCGGTATACTGCAGGAACGCGAGATCTTCTGAGACCACTTCCGGCTTAACGTACTGCATACGATAGCCCGCATGCAGCGCGCGGCGGAAGGAGATAGCGTCCGGCAGATGGTATTTTGGCACCAGACGTTTGACGTATTTGACGACAAAGTTAACCAGCGTGCCTTTGGCGGTGGAGAGCTGGTCCCCCATGCGCGTCAGGATGACGTGTTTCACCTGGGTTTTGTCGACCACTTTTTCCAGCGTATGGGCAAAGTTGGACACAATGACAATCGCGACTGCGCCGCTGTCGTTAAGCTGATGCTCCAGCTCGCGCGGGGTGTACAGCGGGTTGACGTTAACGACAATCATCCCGGCACGCAGGATACCGAACAGCGCCACCGGGTATTGCAGCAGGTTCGGCATCATCAGCGCGACGCGGTCCCCTTTTTGCAGCCCCAGCCCTTCCTGAAGATATGCCGCAAACGCCCGGCTGCGCTCCTCCAGCTTACGGAACGTCATCACCTCGCCCATATTCACAAATGCGGGCTGGTCCGCGTAGCGCCTTACCGAGTGTTCAAATAATTCCACCAGGGATTGATAACGGTCAGGATTGATCTCAGCAGGAACGTCTGCGGGATAACGGTTAAGCCAAACCTTCTTCAATGCATCACCTCTGAAATGAGTGTTCGTCGTCATCACAACCCCGATAATAAACAGTTTGTTAACATTATATTAACTCAGCGTACCAGTTTATTAATTGTTCAGATTTAAGGTTGCGAAGCGCGTCACTCTTTTTTTTCGTTTTATCCGTAAAAAAACAGAGACAGCGGCTGAGCCGCTGTCTCTTTTCTAACAATAACAGTAAGTTACTCAGTAACGATCGTTTGCACCTGTGCAGGCCCCGGGTTATACCAGCCCCAGCCCGGGTAGCCGTAACGATAAGGATGTGGACCCCACATCCACGGATCGATCGGCTGAGGCGGCATGATCACCTGCTGTGCCAGCCGCCAGCGCTTGTAGCCGTTCACCTGCATGGTCATAAATTTATACGGCGTGCTGCCGATTTTGCCCTGTACGGCGCCGGTAATCGGCCCGACAACGGTCACCAGCTGTCCGCGAAAATCAACCGGGTCCAGGAACCCGCTGACGTCCGCATAGATACGTCCCCGGGAGGCCTCGCCCAGTACAGGCCGAGCGCCGCTGTCGAGCGGTACCGTGGCGATCTCCAGACGGGTTTTCCCCTGCTGGTTCTGCACGTCGATCACTTTCCCACCGAAGCGGGCTTCCTGGCCGACGTACAGCTCAGGTGCATTCATCACCCGAACCAGATCCTGCTGTGGCGTCGGGCTGCTGCCCTTAATCGCATCAGGAACGGAAACGCATCCGCTCAGTGCTATGGCAACCGCGCCTGCCATAATAAGGCGTACTACTTTAGTCTGAACCGCCATGATGCGACTCCTTTTTCTCAGTTCCTGTTACTGAGATTCACTCGCGGCCCGGAAGTTTCTTCCACGCGACGGTGTTTCGCAAATAAACCGGTTCCGCGTGTTCAACGACCACGGTTTTGCCTGCTGCGAGCAGCTGGCTGGCAATCGGAAGCATATCTTCCGCAGCCGGCAGAAGCATGTTGCCGTCCACCAGCGTCAGCCCGGTGCCGTTCGCCATCTCAGGCCACGCCTGCCAGCCCGTACCGACGGTCGCCCACTCGCCGGACAGCTGCTTCAGCCGTTCCGTCACCGCTTCCGGCTTAAGCACGGCTTCCGTCTCTTCACCGTGCCACACGCCCTGCTCGTCGCGGGTGTATTCGGCCCAGTAGACTTCGCCCATGCGGGCATCAATCGCTGCCAGGACGCGCGTTGCCCCGGTCATACGCCATGCGCCCTGTGCCATGGTGGCGAGGGTAGAGACGCCGATCATCGGCAGTTCGGCGCCCAGCGCCAGCCCTTGCGCAATGCCAATCCCGATGCGTACGCCCGTAAAGCTGCCGGGGCCGCGGCCAAAGGCCAGCGCGTCGAGGTCGGTTAAGGAGGTGTTGCCCTGGGTTAAAATGGCTTTTACCAGGGGGAGAATGCGTTGGGTGTGTTCCCGTGGGCACTCTTCGAAATGGGCAGAAACAGCACCGTCGTTCAACAGAGCAACAGAGCAAGCCTCTGTCGCGGTATCAATAGCCAGAATTCGCATCAGTCGTCGCGCTCTCGCAAGGGTCAGTCACAAAATGGCGCGCATCTTAGCACACTCCGGGGTAAATTACTCCGCCGTTGGGTTTGCCAGGAAACGCACCGCGCGTTTTATGTCCCGCGTCCGCGGTGCGGGCGGCAGGCTTGCAAGGAAGGTTGCCCCGTAAGGACGCATCACCAGCCGGTTATCGCAGATGACCAGCACGCCGCGATCGGTGACGTCACGGATTAAGCGCCCTACCCCTTGCTTAAGCGTAATGACCGCATCCGGCAGCTGAACCTCGTCAAACGGATCGCCGCCGCGCAGGCGGCAGTCTTCCATCCGCGCCTTCAGCAGCGGATCGTCCGGGGAGGTAAACGGCAGCTTATCAATGATCACCAGTGAAAGCGTGTCGCCGCGCACGTCCACCCCTTCCCAGAAGCTGCTGGTTGCGACCAGCAGGGCGTTACCGGCGCTAACGAACTGCTGCAGCAGCTGGCCTTTGCTGGTTTCGCCCTGCAGCAGCACCGGTAGCGTCATGGTGGCGCGGAACTGCTCGGCGAGGTCGCGCATCATGGCGTGGGAGGTGCAGAGCATAAAGCAGCGGCCGTTATTGGCCTCGATCATCGGCTTCAGCATCGCCGCCAGCAGCCGGGCCGCACCCGGCTGGTTGGGAAGCGGCAGATTGCGCGGCACGCAGAGCAGCGCCTGCTTTTCGTAATCGAACGGGCTGGGCAGAAGCAGCGATTCCGCCTGCTCGATGCCGAGGCGCTCGGTGAAGTGGTGCAGGTCGTCATTCACCGACAGGGTTGCCGACGTGAAGATCCAGCTGCCCGGCTTTTGCGCCATCACCTCTTTAAATTTATCCGCCACCGTCAGCGGCGTAAGCGCAAGGGTAAAGTGGCGCGAGGTGCATTCATACCAGTAGCTGTAACCCGGCTGGTTAATCTCTTTCAGCCGTTTCAGCCGCCCGCGATAGAGCGTGGCGCGTTCGAAGGCCGCATCCAGCAGCGCGGAACGGCCGAGCGACAGTTTCGCTACGTCGTAGCAGAGCTCAAGCGCATCATCAAGCAGCAGCAGCGCGCGCTGGATGTTTTTGTCCGCCAGCAGCTCGCGCAGGTTTCCGCGATAGCCCGGCTCGCCAAGCTGTAAACGAAAATCCTGCGCGCTCTGCGCCAGACGGTCGGCGCACTTCTGCAGCTGCTGGGTATCTTTGAGTTCGGTCCGGTAAGCAATGGTGAAATCTTTCGCCAGATCCTGCAGCTGGCGGCTGGAGAGCGACTGCCCAAAATACTGGCTGGCGATGTCCGGCAGCTGGTGGGCTTCGTCGAAGATCATCACGTCCGCTTCCGGGATCAGCTCACCAAAGCCGCTGTCCTTGACGACCATATCCGCGAGAAACAGATGGTGGTTCACCACAACCACATCCGCATCCATCGCCGTTTTGCGCGCTTTCACCACGAAGCAGTCTTTATACAGCGGGCAGTCGCTGCCGAGGCAGTTGTCGTTGGTGCTGGTCACCAGCGGCCAGGCGGGAGAGTCTTCCGGCACGCTCGCGCAGGTGCTGATGTCGCCCTCTTCCGTCTGGTTCGCCCAGGCGCGAAGGATAATGACGTCGCTCAGGGTTTGCACCGGCAGGTCACCGCCCGCCAGCGCCTGCTGCTCAAGGCGTTCCAGGCAGAGATAGTTGGAGCGCCCCTTCAGCAGGGCCAGACGGCCTTTGTATTTCAGCGCCTTTGCCACCGTGGGCAAATCGCGGCTGTAGAGCTGGTCCTGCAGCGCTTTCGAACCGGTGGAGATAATCACCTTTTTTTTCGCCCGCAGCGCTGGCGCAAGGTAAGCATAGGTTTTACCCGTGCCGGTACCCGCTTCGACCACCAGCGGCTGAGCCTTATCGATGGCGCGTGCAACGGCGTGCGCCATCTGTCGCTGAGGCTCACGGGGTTTGAAGCCGGGGATAGCCTGCGCTAATTGACCTTCTGGGGAAAAATCGTCTGCCACGGTGTTCTCTCACTGTATTTTTGCACAGGGATTATGTCAGCCCATCCTCTCCTGTGCCACCCCAAATAGTGACGACACGAGAACAATATGGCAGTCTTGCCGCCTGACGACGAAAAATAACGAGGAAACGTTTATGACAATTGTGCGCATTGATGCCGAAGCCCGCTGGTCTGATGTGGTGATCCACAACCAGACGCTCTACTACACCGGCGTCCCGGCGAACCTTGACGCGGATGCGTTCGAGCAGACGGCCAATACCCTGGCGCAGATTGACGCGGTGCTGGAAAAACAGGGCAGCGACAAATCCCGCATTCTGGATGCGACGATTTTCCTGGCGAACAAAGATGACTTCGCGGCAATGAACAAAGCCTGGGATGCGTGGGTGGTGGCGGGTCACGCGCCTGTACGCTGCACCGTACAGGCCACGCTGATGAAGCCGGAATACAAGGTTGAGATTAAGATTATCGCGGCGGTTTAAGCCCGATTACTCTTCATCTTCATCCTCGAAACGCGCCACGATCCGCTCGCCGGTATGCGTGGCGCGCAGTTCTTCCGCCACCTGGGAAATCGCCTGTCCGCTGCTCATCCCCTGGGACATCAGTTCCTGAATTCGCTCAACCGCTTTCTGCTGCTGTTCATGGCTCAGAGAAGGTAAACCTGCAAACATCGTCAACTCCTGCTAAATTATTCGCGCTAATTATTTCACGCTGCCCGGTAGTATGCCACACATGAACATGCGCTTCCCCACTGTTATTACCCTGCCCTGGCGGACAGACGCCGCTGAATACTGGTTTTCCCGCCTGAGCCATCTTCCGTTTGCGATGCTGCTGCACTCCGGCCATGCGGACCATCCCTACAGCCGCTTTGATATTCTGGTCGCCGATCCGCTGAAGACGCTGACAACCGATGACCTGTCGCTGACGGACGATCCGCTGGTGCAGCTTCAGCACGATATTAACGCGCTGGGCTTATCCGCTACGCCAAACCCGGACCTTCCCTTTCAGGGAGGCGCGCTGGGCCTGTTTGGCTATGATTTGGGCCGCCGTTTCGAAACGCTGCCCGAGCATGCGCAGGCTGATATTTCCCTGCCAGATATGGCCGTGGGGCTGTATGACTGGGCGTTAATCGTCGATCACCAGAAAAAAACGGTTTCCCTGCTGAGCCATCGTGACGTCCAGGCGCGTCTGGACTGGCTTGAGGCGCAGCAGCCTGCACCGGCACAGACGTTCACGCTGACCTCCGGCTGGCGCTCCAACATGAGCGCTGCGGAATATGCCGAAAAATTCGCGCGCGTTCAGGCGTATCTGCAAAGCGGCGACTGCTACCAGGTTAACCTCGCTCAGCGCTTCCAGGCGACCTATCGGGGAGATGAATGGCAGGCGTTTACCCGCCTAAATGCCAGCAACAAGGCACCGTTTAGCGCGTTTGTTCGTCTGGACCAGGGGGCGATCCTCAGCCTGTCGCCCGAACGCTTTATTCATCTGGCGGAGGGGACCATTCAAACCCGCCCGATTAAAGGCACCTTGCCGCGTCTTGCCGATCCCGACGCCGACCGTCAGCAGGCGGAAAAGCTGGCCGCCTCGCCAAAAGACCGCGCCGAAAACCTGATGATTGTCGATCTGATGCGTAACGACATTGGCCGGGTGGCCGTGCCGGGCAGCGTCCGCGTGCCGGAACTGTTTGTCGTTGAACCTTTCCCGGCGGTGCATCATCTGGTCAGCACCATTACCGCGCGGCTGCCTGACTCGCGCACGGCCTGCGACCTGCTGCGCGCCGCGTTCCCGGGTGGCTCCATCACCGGTGCGCCGAAGGTGCGGGCAATGGAGATCATTGATGAGCTGGAGCCCCACCGGCGCAATGCCTGGTGCGGCAGCATCGGCTATATCAGCCTGTGCGGCACGCTGGATACCAGCATTACCATCCGCACGCTGACCGCCTGCAACGGAAACCTTTACTGTTCGGCCGGGGGCGGGATTGTTGCCGATAGTGAGGTCGATGCGGAATATCAGGAAACCTTTGATAAAGTTAACCGTATCCTGAAACTACTGGAGTAATCACGGGTGGAAAAAGAGAACCTGACGCTGGATGACTTTTTATCGCGTTTTCAGCTACTAAGACCGCAGGTCAACCGCGAAGCGCTGAATCAGCGTCAGGCGGCCGTGCTGATCCCGGTCGTGCGTCGCGCGAAGCCGGGCCTGCTGCTCACCCAGCGTTCCGCCCATTTACGTAAGCATGCCGGTCAGGTCGCTTTTCCGGGGGGCGCGGTAGACAGCTCCGACGCTTCGCTGATTGCCGCCGCGCTGCGCGAAGCGCAGGAAGAGGTGGCCATTCCGCCGGAGGCCGTTGAGATCATCGGCGTGCTGCCGCCCGTCGACAGCGTTACCGGTTTCCAGGTCACGCCGGTGGTGGGCATTATCCCGCCGGGTCTGCAGTATCACGCCAGCGTCGATGAAGTCTCTGCGGTGTTTGAAATGCCGCTGGATGAAGCCCTTCGACTGAGTCGTTACCACCCGCTGGATATTCAGCGTCGTGGGCATGACCATCGGGTCTGGTTGTCCTGGTATCAGCATTATTTTGTCTGGGGCATGACGGCGGGCATCATTCGTGAACTGGCGCTGCAGATCGGCCTGAAACCTTGACTATACTTTACATTCCGCCCTCTTCTGCCAGGTTTGCGATCTGCGTCGCGCTATTAGCAAAACCCATCGTTAACCATTAGTTTAATTCATGTGAATAGTTAAGCCGAGGTCGGTGTTCCCTCTTACACTATGCGCAGTTATAACATCGTTACTGGAACCCCGGTAACCCTGTCAGGAGTGTGAAAGTGATTAGTATATTCGACATGTTCAAAGTGGGAATTGGCCCTTCGTCTTCCCATACTGTTGGCCCGATGAAGGCCGGTAAACAGTTCGTCGATGATCTGGTCGAAAAAGGATTACTGGAAAGCGTTACCCGTGTCGCCGTGGATGTTTACGGCTCGCTGTCATTAACGGGTAAAGGCCACCACACCGATATCGCCATTATTATGGGTCTGGCAGGCAATATGCCGGATACCGTTGATATTGATGCCATTCCGGCATTCATCCGCGACGTGGAAACACGCGGCCGCCTGCTGCTGGCAAACGGCCAGCAGGAAGTCGATTTCCCGCAGGATGACGGCATGCGTTTTCGCAGCGACAACCTGCCGCTGCATGAAAACGGCATGACCATTCACGCTTATAGCGGTGAAAAAGAGATCTACAGCAAAACGTACTACTCCATCGGCGGTGGTTTCATCGTGGATGAAGAGCATTTTGGCAAAGACAGCGTCGGCGACGTCAGCGTGCCGTACCCGTTCAAATCGGCGACCGAGATGCTGGGCTACTGCAAACAGACCGGTCTTTCCCTCTCCGGCATGGTGATGCAGAACGAACTGGCCCTGCACAGCAAACAAGAGATTGAAGACTATTTTGCCAACGTCTGGCAAACCATGCGTGCCTGTATCGATCGCGGGATGAACACCGAAGGCGTTCTGCCGGGCCCACTGCGCGTGCCGCGTCGTGCCTCTGCTCTGCGCCGTATGCTGGTAACCACGGACAAATTCTCCAACGACCCGATGAACGTGGTCGACTGGGTGAATATGTTTGCGCTTGCGGTTAACGAAGAGAACGCCGCCGGGGGCCGCGTCGTGACGGCGCCAACCAACGGCGCGTGCGGCATTGTTCCTGCGGTGCTGGCGTATTACGACCACTTTATTGAGCCCGTGACGCCGGACATCTATATCCGTTACTTCCTGGCGGCAGGTGCCATCGGCGCGCTGTACAAGATGAATGCCTCCATCTCCGGTGCGGAAGTGGGCTGTCAGGGTGAAGTCGGCGTAGCCTGCTCCATGGCGGCGGCGGGTCTGGCAGAGCTGTTGGGTGCAAGCCCTGAGCAGGTCTGCGTGGCGGCTGAAATCGGTATGGAACATAACCTCGGTCTGACCTGCGACCCGGTCGCGGGCCAGGTGCAGGTGCCGTGCATTGAGCGTAACGCGATTGCCTCGGTGAAAGCCATCAACGCCTCTCGTATGGCGATGCGCCGTACCAGCGAACCTCGCGTATCGCTGGATAAGGTGATTGAAACCATGTACGAAACGGGCAAAGACATGAACGCGAAATACCGCGAGACGTCCCGTGGTGGCCTGGCCATTAAGGTGCAGTGCGACTAATACTGCCTTTCGCCCATCTGCAACGGATGGGCGAATTTCCCTCTTCTTCCTCGTCTCCTTCTGCTTTCCCCACTACACTTTGACTGTTGCGTCCGGCTTTTGTGGCTGGTGTCTTACCAGGCGACCGTTCATGCAAACTGCACAAACGATCATTAAAAATTATCGCCGAAAACGCGTTATCGTCTGCGTGACGGTTGCGCTCCTCACGCTCATCCTGACGCTAGGCATTCGCTTTATCTCCCAGCGCAACGTTAACCAACAGCGGATCCTCGATTTTACCAGCCATACCGTTCGCGCCCTTGATAACGTTCTGCTTTCCCTGGAAAACCACCGCAACGTGCTGCAGCCGCTGGTGGGGCAGCCCTGCCTGCAGGTGCAACTGGCGCTGCGGCAGCAGGCAGCCATTTTGCAGACGGTACGCTCCATTGCCCTGATCGAAGACGGTATCCTGTACTGTTCGAGTATTTTCGGCAGCCGCAGCGAGCCTGTGCGTGACGTCCTTCAGGAGCTCCCTGCCAGCACGGCGAAGCTGATTTTATCGACCGACCAGTGGCTGCTTAAGGGCAGCCCTGTTTTGATCCAGTGGTATCCCGTCTCTCAGGACGGTGAAGATGGCGTCGTCGAGATTATCAATATCGACCTGATCGCCAGAATGATCCTTGAGCCCCAGCGTCCGCTCATCAATGACGTGGTGCTGACAGTCGGCAATCGCTTTTTACGCTACGGTCAACGCGTCACCGACAGCCTGACGTTTGATGAGGAGAGCGCCCTTTTCCAGCAGTCTTCAACCCAAAATCCTTTCACGATTACGGTCGGCGGACCTGGCCCCGGAGAGTTAGCCTTAAAAAGCCTGCCCGCCCAGCTGCCGCTGGGACTGATGCTCAGCCTGCTGCTGGGCTATCTCGCCTGGCTGGCGACGGCAAACCGGATGAGCTTTACGTGGGAGATCGATATGGGCATTGCGGCGCGGGAATTTGAGCTTTTCTGCCAGCCGCTGGTGAATGCCCGCACCCAGGCGTGCACTGGCGTGGAGATCCTGCTGCGCTGGAATAACCCCCGTCAGGGTTGGATCACCCCGGAGGTGTTTATCCCTCTGGCAGAAGAACATAACCAGATTGTCCCCCTGACCCGCTACGTCATCGCCGAAACGGTGCGCCAGATAGGCTACTTCCCGTCCAGCCCCGGTTTTCACATCGGCATTAACGTCGCCGCCAGCCATTTCCGCAACGCAGTATTGATACAGGATCTGAACCGTCTCTGGTTCAGCGCCAATCCGCGCCAACAGCTGGTAATTGAACTCACGGAACGGGATGCGCTGCTGGACGCGGATTATCGCATCGTGCGTGAACTGCATCGCAAAGGCGTGAAGCTTGCTATCGACGATTTCGGCACCGGGAACAGCTCCCTCTCCTGGCTTGAAAAGCTGCACCCGGACGTCCTGAAGATTGACCAGTCTTTTACGACCGCCATCGGCACCGATGCCGTGAACTCAACGGTGACGGACATGATCATTGCGCTGGGCCAGCGGCTGAATATCGAGCTGGTGGCGGAAGGGGTTGAGACTGAGGAGCAGGCGCGCTATTTACGCCGTCACGGCGTACCTGTGCTGCAGGGATTTTTCTATGCGCGGCCGATGCCGCTGCGGGACTTTCCAGACTGGCTGGCGGGAAGTGCTCCCCCGCCAGCGCGTCATAACGGGCACATCGTGCCCTTAATGCCGCTGCGTTAAGCAGACTTACTCATCTTCATCGTGGGCAGATTGTTCTTTAACAATGCGGACCATATCAACACGATAGTCGTTGGCTTCGACAATGGTAATGTGCAGCGGCGGCAGCTCAATCACATCGCCGACGCGCGGGATCTGCCCGTTCACGGCGATAACCAGACCGGCAACGGTCGCGATGTCTTCTTCATCGTTGACCACGTTTTCCAGCCCCAGCGTGTGCGAGAGCGCGTGCAGGTCGGTCGTACCTTTAACCAGCCAGCCTTCGCCGTCGGCAACAATTTCCGGCGTTTCGTCTTCATCCGGGAATTCACCGGCAATCGCTTCCAGCACGTCCAGCGGCGTCACCAGCCCCTGCACCACGCCAAACTCGTTGGTGACGATAACAAAGCTACCGCGCGCGCGGCGCAGCACACCGAGCAGGTTGATCGGATCCAGCGTTTCCGGCACCACAATCGCAGGCGATGCGGCAGCAACGGCTTCGACGTTAACGCCTTCTTCCAGAGCGACCAGCATCTCTTTTGCCCTGACCACGCCGATGATCTCATCCAGCTCGCCGCGACACACCGGGAACAGGCTGTGCGGTGAAGAGAGCAGCTGCTGGCGAATTTCATCCACGCTCAGGTTAGCATCGACCCAGCTGATCTCCCCGCGCGGCGTCATGATGCCGCGCAGCGAACGGGAGGCCAGAGAGAGCACGCCGTTAATCATGTAGCGTTCCTGTTCCACAAACGCCCCTTCCGGCACCGGAACCGGGTTGTGGTTTTCGGAATCAGACTGAACGTTCACCTGACGACGACCGCCCATCAAACGCAGAATGGCATCCGCGGTACGGGCGCGCAGCGGCTGATTTGACTGCTGCTTAATAAAGTTACGACGCGCAATCTGGTTGAACAGCTCGATCAGGATCGAGAAGCCAATCGCAGCGTACAGGTAGCCTTTCGGAATATGGAAGCCAAAGCCTTCCGCCACCAGGCTCAGACCAATCATCAGCAGGAAGCTCAGACACAGCACCACCACCGTCGGATGCTGGTTCACGAAACGCGTCAGCGGTTTCGACGCCAGCAGCATGACCGCCATCGCAATAACCACAGCCGCCATCATGACCGGCAGATGGTTCACCATGCCGACCGCCGTGATCACCGCATCCAGCGAGAAGACCGCATCCAGCACCACGATCTGCAGCACCACTACCCAGAAGCTGGCATAGCCTTTACCGTGACCATCATCGTGCTGCCGGTTTTCCAGCCGCTCATGGAGCTCTGTCGTCGCTTTGAAGAGCAGGAATATCCCCCCGATCAGCATGATCAAATCACGGCCGGAGAAGGTGTAATCCATGACGGAGAACAACGGTTTGGTCAGCGTGACCATCCACGAGATAACGGAGAGCAGACCCAGTCGCATGACCAGCGCCAGCGAGAGACCAATCAGACGCGCTTTATCACGCTGTTTTGGGGGCAGCTTATCCGCAAGGATGGCGATAAACACCAGGTTATCGATGCCGAGAACAATCTCCAGCACCACCAGCGTGAGCAATCCTACCCAGATTGACGGGTCCATTAAGAATTCCATGACAAGCTCCTGCTAAAGGAATGACGAAACGGTACCTCACTCAACGTGGGCAAAACAGAGGCAGACAGAGTCGATACGTGGCGAGGATCGCCGGTGAAAAAGGCGCGAAATGGCCTGAAAGATGACTGACGTCGGTGACGGTCCATATAGTGGGCTGTAGCCCTATACTCCTGAACAATTAAACGGAGGCTAAACATATCAGACACAATGCATTTTTAGCAAAGATTTACGTTCCTTTGCAAAGATCTGTAACACAGTGGCTGTACCCTTAAGATAAATCTGTCGCGCGTGGCTAAATTACGGATCTTCATCACATAAATTATTTTTTCACTATCTAAAATAATTCGCGGAAGTCTTAGTTTTTTGAACTCTAACCCTTATCTGAATCGATTCGGTTCGCCAATACGATTCTCAGTACGACTGCCCGGCAGGCGTATTAATGATAATAAAAGGAGGTAGCAAGTGACCATTGCTATTGTCATAGGCACACATGGTTGGGCTGCTGAGCAGCTACTCAAAACGGCAGAGATGCTGTTGGGCGAGCAGGAAAACGTCGGCTGGATCGATTTCGTTCCCGGTGAAAACGCCGAGACGCTGATTGAGAAGTACAACGCTCAACTCGCGAAGCTGGATACCAGCAAGGGCGTGCTGTTTCTCGTTGATACATGGGGCGGCAGCCCGTTCAATGCTGCCAGCCGCATTGTCGTCGATAAAGAGCACTATGAAGTTGTCGCCGGGGTCAATATCCCCATGCTGGTGGAAACCTTCATGGCGCGCGACGACAATCCGTCTTTCGACGAGCTGGTGGCCCTGGCCGTTGAAACGGGCCGTGAAGGGGTGAAAGCCCTGAAAGCACAGCCGGTGGAAAAACCTGCCCCTGCGCCCGCAGCGGCACCGAAAGCGGCAGCGCCTGCAAAACCGATGGGTCCGAATGATTACATGGTGATTGGCCTTGCGCGTATTGATGACCGCCTCATCCACGGTCAGGTTGCCACGCGCTGGACCAAAGAGACCAACGTTCAACGTATTATCGTAGTCAGCGACGAAGTGGCCGCCGACACCGTTCGTAAAACCCTTCTGACTCAGGTTGCTCCGCCTGGCGTTACCGCGCACGTCGTGGATGTCGCCAAGATGATCCGCGTTTACAACAACCCGAAATATGCGGGCGAACGCGTAATGCTCCTGTTCACTAACCCGACAGACGTTGAGCGCATTGTTGAAGGCGGCGTGAAAATCACCTCCGTTAACATTGGTGGTATGGCCTTCCGTCAGGGCAAAACGCAGGTCAACAACGCCATTTCAGTCGATGCGAAAGATATCGAGGCATTCAACAAGCTGAATGCGCGCGGTATTGAGCTGGAAGCCCGTAAGGTTTCCACGGATCAAAAACTGAAAATGATGGATTTGATCGGCAAAGTTGGGAAATAAGCCCGCGCCGGTTCTCACATAAAGTTTATGTAATAGGAGAAGTGCAATGGAGATTACCACTCTTCAGATTGTACTGGTGTTCGTCGTCGCATGTATTGCGGGTATGGAATCCGTACTTGATGAATTTCAGTTCCACCGCCCTCTGGTGGCCTGTACGCTGATTGGGGCCGTTCTGGGTGACATGAAAACCGGTATCATCATCGGTGGTACCCTGGAAATGATCGCCCTGGGCTGGATGAACATCGGTGCGGCAGTTGCGCCTGATGCCGCGCTGGCCTCTATCATTTCGACCGTTCTGGTTATTGCCGGTCACCAGAGTATTGGTGCAGGTATCGCCCTGGCGATCCCGCTGGCTGCCGCAGGCCAGGTTCTGACCATCATTGTTCGTACTATCACCGTAGCCTTCCAGCACGCAGCGGATAAGGCCGCCGAAAACGGCAACCTCACGGCACTGTCGTGGATCCACGTTTCTTCCCTGTTCCTGCAGGCGATGCGTATCGCGATCCCGGCGGTTATCGTGGCGATCTCCGTCGGTACCAGTGAAGTCCAGAGCATGCTGAACGCCATTCCTGAAGTGGTCACCGGCGGTCTGAACATCGCGGGCGGCATGATCGTGGTCGTTGGTTATGCGATGGTCATCAACATGATGCGCGCAGGCTACCTGATGCCGTTCTTCTACCTCGGCTTCGTGACCGCGGCATTCACCAACTTCAACCTGGTTGCACTGGGTGTGATTGGTGCGGTAATGGCGATTCTCTACATCCAGCTCAGCCCGAAATATAACCGCGTCGCGGGTGCCCCAGCGCAGGCTGCTGGTAACAACGATCTCGATAACGAACTGGACTAACAGGTGAGCGACATGGTTGATATGACAAAAACTACCACCGAGAAAAAACTCACTCCGGGTGATATTCGTGGCGTGTTCATCCGTTCTAACCTGTTTCAGGGTTCATGGAACTTCGAACGTATGCAGGCGCTGGGTTTCTGCTTCTCCATGGTTCCGGCGATCAAACGCCTGTATCCGGAAAACAACGAAGCGCGCCGTCAGGCCATCAAGCGTCACCTGGAATTCTTTAACACCCATCCTTACGTTGCGGCTCCCGTTCTGGGCGTAACGCTGGCGATGGAAGAGCAGCGTGCGAACGGTGCAGAGATTGACGACGGTGCCATCAACGGTATCAAAGTCGGCCTGATGGGCCCGCTGGCCGGCGTCGGTGACCCGATCTTCTGGGGTACCGTGCGTCCGGTGTTCGCGGCGCTGGGTGCCGGTATCGCGATGAGCGGCAGCCTGCTTGGCCCTCTGCTGTTCTTCATCCTGTTCAACGCCGTGCGTCTGCTGACCCGTTACTACGGCGTGGCCTACGGCTACCGTAAAGGGGTGGACATCGTTAAGGACATGGGCGGCGGCTTCCTGCAGAAACTGACTGAGGGGGCGTCAATCCTCGGCCTGTTTGTCATGGGGGCACTGGTTAACAAGTGGACGCACGTGAACATCCCGCTGGTGGTATCCACCATCACCGGACAGGATGGTCAGACCCGCGTCACCACCGTGCAGACGATTCTGGACCAGCTGATGCCGGGCCTGGTCCCGCTGCTGTTGACCTTCGCCTGTATGTGGCTGCTGCGTAAGAAAGTAAACCCGCTGTGGATTATCGTTGGCTTCTTCGTCATCGGTATCGCGGGCTACGCCGTCGGCCTGCTGGGTCTGTAAGTATCAATGCTATAGGCCGGGGGCTTGCCCCCGGTTTTTTTTATCTGGAGGATGAATGACTGCCACGGACATCGTACTGGTTTTATTTATTATTGCCCTTCTGGCTTATGCGATCTATGACGAGTTCATCATGCCGCGCCGTCACGGCGAGACGCTGCTCTCCCTTCCCCTGCTACGACGCGGGCGCGTGGATGCCTTTATCTTCGTGGGCCTCATCGCCATTCTTATTTACAATAACGTCACCAGCCATGGTGCATTATTAACCACATGGTTATTATGTGCGCTGGCATTAATGGCGATTTATCTGTTCTGGATCCGCATACCAAAAATCATTTTTAAATCCCACGGATTCTTCTTCGCCAATGTATGGATAGAATATAACCGTATTAAAGAGATGAATTTATCCGAGGACGGCGTGCTGGTGATGCAATTAGAACAACGCCGCCTGCTTATTCGGGTGAAGAATATTGATGACCTGGAAAAGATATACAATTTACTTGTTAAAAATCAATGAGTTAGTTATATAGCAATGGCTATAAGTTGTGTTTATTTTGCGCAAGCAATATAGCCAAAGCTATATCCCCACCGTTAATTTGAACGCTATTTGTTAACGATATTTTCACGCTTAAAGACAAATGAAAATCGTTATCAACAAACGATTTAAATAATGCCTCTTCATTGTTGTTTTATATTCCCAAAATATGTTAAGGTTGCGCCCGTCGTTGGGGAGTAGCCGATTTCCTGTTCGCAGGAAATGTACGTGTCAACATACTCGTTGAAAAACGTGGCACGTACGGATCGCTTACCGCATGTCTTATGTGCGTTGCGATCAGGCGAGACCATAGATACATCAACTGCTGTTTACTGGGGGCAGTGATGTGTCATATGGATATCCCCGGTCTGGACGCTGTTATGAATATCTCCGCTACGATCCTTCTCGCTTTTGGCATGTCCATGGACGCATTCGCTGCTTCCATCGGGAAAGGCGCCACGCTACACAAACCTAAATTCTCAGAAGCCCTGCGTACCGGCCTGATTTTCGGCGCTATCGAAACGCTGACTCCGCTTCTCGGCTGGGGACTCGGCATGCTCGCCAGCCAGTTCGTGCTGGAGTGGAACCACTGGATTGCCTTCGTCCTGCTGGTGTTTCTCGGTGGCCGAATGGTCATTGAAGGTTTTCGCGGCGGCGATGATGAAAACGAGGAGCCGCAGCACCGCCACGGCTTCTGGCTGCTGGTCACCACGGCCATTGCCACCAGCCTTGATGCGATGGCCGTCGGCGTCGGTCTGGCATTTTTGCAGGTCAATATTATCGCCACCGCGCTGGCTATTGGCTGTGCAACCCTGATTATGTCCACGCTGGGCATGATGGTCGGACGGTTTATCGGCCCGCTGCTGGGTAAACGCGCCGAGATCCTCGGGGGGATTGTGCTGATTGGCATTGGTGCCCAGATCCTCTGGGCACACTTCGCCGGTTAATCTTCGCGTTGCCAGACGTGGATGCTGAAGTCCGTCTGGCAGCGAAATGTTGAGTGTGCCGCTAACGTTTCCCATACCTCAGGTTTTGCCCGCCACGCGAACGGCGTCATCTGCAATAACGCGACGGGCTCTTCCCCTTTCAGCATCATTTCGTACGCCACCGATTCCGCCTGCTTCAGGGTAAAACCGGCCAGCTGTTCAGAATGAGGGGCATGGAGACGCACTTCGTCGTAGATCAGCCCTTTCAGCTCCATCAGATGACGCGGACCTGGCGTCACGGTGACCACCCATCCGCCCGGTTTCACGACGCGCGCCAGCTCCTCCGCCTTACACGGCGCGTAGATGCGGATAACCGCGTCCATGCTGGCATCGTCAAACGGCAGCCGGTGGCTGGACGCCACGCAGAACGTCACGTCAGTATAACGTCTTGCCGCCGCGCGAATGGCCACTTTCGACACGTCCAGACCGAATGTCTGTGCGCCCTTCTCACGAGCAACCTCCGCAAACCGTGCGGTGTAGTACCCTTCCCCACAGCCGATATCGAGCATGGCGGTGGCGGAAGCAGGCAGAATGTCATTCAGCCTCTGCGCGACGGTCTCCCGCAGCGGCAGATAGTGCCCGGCATCGAGAAACGCGCGGCGCGCCCGCATCATCTCTGCACTGTCGCCAGGATCGCGCGAGCGCTTATGCTGTACCGGCAGAAGATTCACGTAGCCTTCTTTTGCCTGGTCAAACTGATGCCCCTGCGGACAGGTATAACGTTTATCTGAGTACGTCAGGGGGGCGTGACAAAGGGGACAGCTGAAGGACATGGCTACTCCGGAGCATAATCAAAGGGCGAAGTGTACCGCTATTCGCCCCTGTTATAAACGCCCGGTTAGCGCATGACGATAAGGTGTTCGGACCCCGCCGGTAATCCGTCAGGTTTGATATTCTCCAGACGCAGCACGTTACCCATAATCTCGCTGAAGACAGGCGCGGAGACGGCACCGCCGTAGTAGGCCCCGTTTTGCGGATCGTTAATCACCACCACCAGAGCAAAACGCGGATTGCTGGCAGGCGCAACACCCGCGGTGTAGGCGACGTATTTATCGACATACTTCCCGCTATCGTCAATTTTCTTCGCCGTGCCGGTTTTCACCGCCACCCGGTAATCACGCACGGCAGCCTTAACGCCCCCGCCGCCCGGCAGCGCAACGCTCTCCATCATGTGCTCCACTTCGTGCGCAATCTCTTCCGGCATGACGCGGTGCCCGATAACGGGGGGATCGATGCGGGTGATGGAGAGAGGACGCTCAAGCCCGAACCCGCCAATCGTGGCGTAGACGTGGGCCAGCTGGAGCGGCGTGACCATCAGCCCGTAGCCGAAGGCAAAAGTCGCGCGATCGAGCTGGCTCCAGTATTTACGCTGTGGCAACAGCCCTGAACTTTCCCCCGTTAAGCCAAGCCCCGTATTGGTGCCAAAACCAAAGTTTCGATAGGTATCAATAAGGTGCTGAACGGGCATCGCCAGAGAAAGTCGGGACACGCCGGTGTCGCTCGATTTTTGTAGGATCCCGGTCATCGTCAGCTCAGGGTAATAGCCCACGTCGCGAATGCGATGCCCGTCAAGGGTATACGGATGGGTGTCAATCACGCTGTCCGGCTGGACCAGGCCCTGCTGCAGGGCCGTCATCAGCACCAGCGGCTTGACGGTCGAACCGGGTTCGAACGTATCGCTGATCGCGCGGTTGCGGAAATCATTTATCGTCGCGCCTTCCCGATTATTGGGATTGAAATCCGGATAGCTCGCCATCGCGAGTATTTCCCCGGTTGGGATATTAATTAATACCGATGCCCCCGACTCGGCCTTGTTCCAGGCCACGGCATTGTCGAGCGCATCTTCGGTGATGGTTTGCAGCCGCTCGTCAATACTTAACTGAATGTTATGCGCCGGTGAGGGCGCGATTTCAGTCAGGTTTTCAACCACGCGCCCGTAGCGATCTTCCCTCACCTGACGCACGCCCGGCTTGCCGGTGAGTTGGGCGTTGAAGCTCTTTTCCACACCTTCAATGCCCTGCCCGTCAATATTGGTGAAACCAATCAGGTTCGCTGCCACATGGCCAGCAGGATAAAAACGGCGGGACTCGTCGCGTAAATTGATGCCGGGCAGATTCAGTTTATCGATCCACTTTGCCTGTGCCGGATCGACCTGGCGGGCAAGGTAAATAAAACGCCCCTGCGGGTTGGCGTTGATGCGTGCCGAGAGCGTGCCGAGGGAGAGATGCAGCGCGCTGGCCAGCGCCTGCCAGCGCTCATCAAGGTTGACGCCCCCTTTTGCCAGCACCGTCTTAGGATCGGCCCAGACGGCCTGGACAGGCACGCTCACCGCCAGAGGGCGGCCCTCGCGATCCATTATCATGCCGCGCGGCGCATCAATCGCCAGCTGGCGGAGGGATCGCATATCTTCCTGCTTCACCAGATTGTCAGGCTTAATGATTTGCAGCCAGGCAACGCGGCCCAGCAGAAAAGCCAGACTACAAAAAATAGCTAAACAGAGCAGCACAAAACGCGCCAGCGTGAAATTTCCGACGGTCGCTATCGATTTCTTCTTCACCTGAACCCCATGGCTGTAAAACAACGCACTGATTTAACGGGAAAAGATGGGTTTAGGGTGGCAAAACAGTGCTACTAACCTCGCAGCTTTGCAACAAGTTACTAACAAGACCGTGGATGGTAATATTTTGAAAGATAAGGGACATAAAAAAGCCCCGCGACAGGCGAGGCTTTATGTCTGAGAGTGAAGTGCCGGGCACTTCAGTCAGCAGCGGTTCGATCAGATAGCAGTTACGTTAACTGCAGCTGGGCCTTTCTGGCCGTCCTGAATTTCGAACTCAACGTTCTGGCCTTCAGCCAGAGTTTTGAAGCCGTTACCCTGGATTGCAGAGAAGTGTACGAACACGTCTTTGCTGCCGTCAGCAGGAGTAATGAAACCAAAACCTTTAGACTCGTTGAACCACTTAACTTGACCTTTAATCTTTGCCATTTTGCAAAATTCCTTAGAGTGTTTTCTTAGCCCGCAGGCATTAACTGAGATAAAACTGAGACATTACTGCATGAGGCACTAATATAAGGTTCGGCAGAGAAGCGGTATTCAACGACAACGTGTTTACTCAGGACTTCTTTACTGAAAATGCCACACATAAACAGAACTGTACCTCGTTTGACCCAAAACGTGTTATCACACACTATGTTTAATATGGCAAGCCATTTTTAAACATGTCTCGATCCGCCGCACAAATTCGAACAGTGCCTGTCAGGTTTTGCACAATTATGCGCATCGCGTACAGACAGCCCTGCTGCGTAACAAAGACCCAGCATTGCTTGCACAACCGCTGTAATCTAAGACTTTTTTAACATAGCTCATTCATTACGAACCGTCCAGCAACCAGGAAAAGAAATCTTTCCTCCTGATTGAGTTAGAACAATTTGTGAAAAGTTATGCTTAAATCATTGTAACGCGACCAAATTGTTTCAGAGAAAAAACACTGTTAAAAACCCGCTTCCATCTGTATTAAAATGCACCAGCGAATAAACAGCGTTATGCACCAAAATAATGAAATTTTTATGACTCTGCATCAAAAGAAGGCAAGCAAAACGTTTCGATAAAAATAAAACATTCCCAGGCGCGTTTACATCAAGAATATATGCAACAATTTATCGCTTCGTTTAGAAGGATAAATATTCACCAATTTTCAGTATCCTGAAAGAATGATTAACTGGTGCTAAATTATCGAGCGCGTCAGTTAACTCCTGCACAGGTTCATCTAAAGCTTCATCTGCCAGTTCAAACACGCCCCAGTGAATGGGAAACGCCAGAGGGCAACCCAACTGCTGCCACAATGCCACCGCTGATTGCGGATCCATATGATGAACAGCCATGAACCATCGTGGGGCATAGGCACCAATCGGCAACGCGGCGGCATCTATCTGGCCCAGGCGTTCAGGAATCAACAACAGCTCAGGCGAATAGCCGGTATCACCGCTGAACCAGAAACGGTGATGCCGTCCTTCCATCACCCAGCCGCACCATAAGGAACGATTGCGGTTCCATGGCGTGCGCATGCTCCAGTGCTGTGCCGGCACGGCGGTCAGCGTCATCCCCTGCCAGGTGAAACTCTGCCACCAGTCGAGTTCGACCACGCGTTTTGCTCCCCGGCGACGAAACCAGTCGGCCAGGCCCAACGGAACGAAACAACAGACGTCGGGAAAGCGCTTGAGGATTTTGCGAATGGTTGCGTCATCAAGATGATCGTAATGATTATGGGAGATGACAACCGCATCAAGCTGATGAAGTTGCTCGACAGACAGTACGGGAGGCGTTTTGCGCTGGGGTCCCAGGAAAGGCAGCGGAGAAGCACGTCGTGAAAACACCGGATCGGTAAGGATGATATTGCCGTCCAGCTGCAGCAACACGCTCGCGTGTCCGAGCCACCACACCCCATCTTCATGAGATTGCGCCAGCTCGACGGGTTGCCACCACTGGCGGATGAAATCGTCATAACCCAGCGCGGGCGGCTTCGGTAAACCGGCCTCTTTGCGCGCTTTACGCCAACGGTCAAGGTCACCGGGTTGATGTCCGACAGGAAGGGTATTACGAAAACCGTTCGGGGTATGATGTTTCAGGGAGGGGTCATACCAGGGATTTTTCCAGACCACAGCCACCTCCCAGGACAAAAAAGATTAACGCTCAGCCACCAGGCGGATAAAGTCGTCTTCGTCTTTGTTATCTTCAGCGACCGCGTCTTTCGGCGCGTCTTTCTCTTCCGGTTCGTTAGCCTCGCAAAGACGGCGTAGCAATGCATTCTGGCGTTTTTGCTGATCGAGCAGCGCTTCCAGCAGTTCGATCTGCTCATTTGTACGCGAACTGGCCCGATTCACGAAAAACCAGATGACCAGCCCCACAAGCAGAACCACCAAAGAAATCATCAGGGATGCCATATTCAGCAGCCCTGAATTCAGTAACTCACCCATTTCACCACCTCAATAAAAACGTCTATTTTACCACTGGCGTGAAGGAAGGAAATCACGTTGAGAAAAAATGTGTATTACCACGGAATAAATTTGTTGATTGCGCAAACGCCGCTAAAAAACTGTACATCCTGATCGCACATCACATTGATCGTCTGCGTCCATAACACCACGCACGCTATCAGTACGATAATCAGAATTACCCAGCGTATTTTTTTCACTCCACACTCCGTCTAAGGACCTGATGTAACGAGATTATCACGCTTATCTTAAACAAGGGCTAACTGCGCCTCCATCGCGGTTTTTAAGAATGCTGCACTTGTTTCATTGCGTAAACACGTTACGCTAGCATTACGATAACAACGATAAAAGAGGTAATAATGCGATTCATCATTCGAACAATTATTGCACTGGCCCTTGTCTGGATTGGCCTTCTGTTAACGGGCTATGGTGTGCTTGTGGGGAGCACAGAAAACGCAGCCGGGTTAGGCATTCAGTGTAAATACCTAACCGCACAAGGAATGAGCACCGCCCAGTATCTGCATACTGACAGCGGGATCATTGGCTTAACCCAATGTCCTGTACTGCGTAAAACATCCGTCGTGATTGATAACGGCTAATCAGCCAGGTTCATGGGACATAAAAAACGCCGCATCAGATGCGGCGTTTTTTCATTTCAGCAGGGATTAAAACGGGTAGTCGTGATAGCCCATCTGTTCAGAAATTTTACGTGCGGCAGTGTGCAGAATAGTCACATACTCATGCAGACGCTCTTCGGAGAAGCGTAAGGTTGGGAAAGAGATGCTTAAGCCCGCAATCACCACCCCAAAGCGGTCAAATACCGGGACGCCGATACAGCGCAGCCCCTCTTCCTGCTCTTCGTTATCTTCGCCATACCCTTGCTCGCGCACGCGGTCGAGCACCGTCAGCAGCGCTTCCGTACTGGTAATGGTTCGTTCCGTGCTGCGCTTGTATTCCACGCCTTCGAGGATCTGCTCCACTTCCTCGCGATCGCGCCACGCCAGCAGAACCTTACCAATCGCGGTACTGTAGAGCGGGTTGCGGCGCCCAATGCGCGAATACATGCGCAGATTGTACATGGAGTCGATTTTATGGATGTAAACGATGCTGTCTTCATCCAGCGCACCGAGATGAATGGTCTCTTTGGTCAGGCGAGAGATTTCACGCATCTGAATGTCCGCGCTGCGGATCAGGTCAACATTTTGTAGCGCACGCGCACCTAATTCAAACAGCTTCAGCGTCAGAGAATATTTTTCAGATTCGCCTTCCTGCGCAACGTAACCCAATGACTTCATGGTTTGCAAAAAGCGATAAACGGTGCTTTTTGACATCATCACGCGCTGTGACAGCTCTGTAATACCTATTTCACGCTCTTCTCCAAGCGCCTGTAAGATGCCAAACACCTTCAGCACGGAAGAAACAGAATCTGGTTGTTTATCCAAATCCGCAATAGCCATTTACCACCTCATAGCGAGTGTTTTATAAAAATCAGAACTGGTTTTTATTATAAGTTCCCGTCATGTCAGCTGCAATCAATCCGCGTTTACTTCGTTACAAATCTGCGACATATCGCGGCTGTAACAATGCTAAAATAGTTACCCTGAGAATAATTTCACGCTGAGCTTTTTACTCCTGATGGAAAAGAATCTTTCCGATGGCCTGCCATTACCCCAGCGGTATGGCGCAATAGCGACCATCATTATCGGTATCTCCATGGCCGTCCTTGACGGCGCGATTGCGAACGTTGCCCTGCCAACCATCGCCAGCGACCTGCATGCCTCACCCGCCAGTTCGATTTGGATTGTTAACGCCTACCAGATTGCGATTGTGGTTTCACTGCTCTCGTTCTCTTTCCTGGGCGATATGTTCGGCTATCGCCGGGTGTATCAGTGTGGCCTGGTGGTTTTCACGTTTACCTCCCTGTTCTGCGCCCTTTCAGATTCACTGCATACCCTGACGCTTGCGCGTATCGCGCAGGGTTTTGGCGGCGCGGCGTTGATGAGCGTAAACACGGCGCTGATCCGCTTGATTTATCCCCAGCGCCATCTGGGGCGCGGGATGGGGATAAACTCGTTTATTGTGGCCGTCTCTTCAGCCGCCGGGCCAACCATTGCGGCGGCGATCCTTTCCGTCGCGTCATGGCAATGGCTGTTCGCCATTAACGTGCCGCTGGGTATCGTCGCTATCTTCTTTGCCCTGCGCTTTCTTCCCGCTAACGGCCCCAAAAGCAGCATGCCGCGCTTCGACGTGGCGAGCGCGGTGATGAATGCCCTGACCTTCGGCCTGCTGATTACGGCGCTGAGCGGCTTTGCGCAGGGACAATCGCTGATGCTTACCGGCGCTGAGCTCATCGCCCTGCTGGCGATCGGCTTCTTCTTTGTTCGCCGCCAGCTCACCCTCCCCGCGCCTTTGCTGCCCGTTGATCTGCTGCGTATTCCTCTCTTTTCACTCTCCATTTGCACGTCCGTCTGCTCGTTTTGCGCCCAGATGCTGGCTCTGGTCTCTCTGCCCTTCTTTCTGCAGAGCGTGGTAGGCCGGTCAGAAGTGGAGACCGGACTGCTGCTCACCCCCTGGCCGCTGGCGACCATGGTGATGGCCCCGCTGGCAGGGTACTTAATTGAACGCGTTCACGCCGGTTTACTCGGGGCGCTGGGGCTGGCGGTAATGGCGACAGGCCTTTTCGCACTGGCATTGCTGCCTTCGTCGCCTTCCGATCTGGACATCATCTGGCGCATGATCCTCTGCGGCGCGGGGTTTGGGCTTTTCCAGTCCCCCAATAACCACACCATTATCACCTCAGCACCGCGCCATCGTAGCGGAGGGGCCAGCGGCATGTTGGGAACCGCGCGTCTGCTTGGGCAAAGCACCGGTGCAGCGCTGGTCGCCCTGATGTTTAACCTCGCAGGCCAGAACGGCAACCATGTTGCCCTCCTCACCGCCGGTGTACTTGCCACCCTCGCGGCTATCGTCAGCGGCCTGCGGGTGACCCAGCCCAGGGTTCAGGCATAAAAAAAGCCGGGCGGAGTGTTCTCCTGCCCGGCTTATTGTGTTTTGTTGCGTTACTTCAGGTATTCCCCACTGCGCAGCGCTTCAATACGTTTATCCAGCGGCGGGTGAGACATAAACAGCTCGCTCAGCGATTTGGATTTACCGTTAATGCAGAAGGCCATCATGCTGTTCGCTTCCTGCGGCTCGTAGGAGGTTTTCAGACGCTGCAGCGCGGCAATCATCTTCTCGCGACCAACCAGCTTCGCAGAACCGGCATCCGCGTGGAATTCACGGTGGCGGGAGAACCACATCGTGATGATGCTCGCCAGAATACCGAATACCAGTTCCAGCACCATCGACACGGCAAAATAGATCAGCGGGTTGCCGTTGCTCTCTTCGCCTTCGTCACGGTTGCCGCCCATGAAGCCAGCGGCAATCTGCGCCAGAATGCGGGAGATAAAGATCACGAAGGTGTTTACCACGCCCTGAATCAGGGTCATGGTCACCATGTCACCGTTTGCGATATGGCTGATTTCGTGGGCGATAACCGCTTCGGCTTCGTCACGGCTCATGTTCTGCAGCAGTCCGGTGCTAACAGCGACCAGTGACGCATCGCGGCGGGCACCCGTGGCGAACGCGTTGATGTCCGGAGCATGGTAAATGGCCACCTGCGGCATGGCGATCCCGGCCTGACGGGACTGCTGAGCCACCGTATTCATCAGCCACTGTTCCATATCGTTACGCGGCTGTTCAATAACCTCACCCCCTACCGATTTCAATGCCATCCACTTCGACATCAGCAGGGAGATGAACGAGCCACCAAAACCAAACAGCAGCGCCATAATCAACAGACCCTGAACGCTGCTCGACTGAATTCCTGTCAGGCTTAGCACGAGCCCGAAAACCACCATCACCGCCAGGTTGGTGAGCAGGAAGAGCGCGATTCGCATCATAATTTTCTTTTTACCTCAGTTTAACAAAACGCACTATGCGATTACCCACATCGTATGGGTATTGCGGCTATTTTCAAGCATCCGGCGGGCGTAAGTCACCAGAAAGACACAACTTTACACAATTGAAAATCTGGCTGACGGAAGGATGAAGAACAAAAAGAAACAGGCACAATCTCTTGTGCCTGTTGGGAGGTTATTTTGCCGGAGCGGGCTGTACGGCAGGTTTCTCTTTTTCCTGATTCGCCAGGTCGAGCGCGATATGCACCGTCTCGTCGAGATACGGATCCGGCTCCTGGTAATCTTTTGGCAGATCGTCCAGTTTCTTGAGCAGAGGTTTACCTTCACGCTTGAAGCGATCGTTGATACGCGCCAGGCGGGTTGCATCGTCTTCGTTGTTCTCTTTTTCACGTTGAGCGTAGTTCAGAGAAACGATATTCCGTTTATCTTTCAGGGCATTGAATCGGGCAATATCCTTCAGGATGTACTGGAACTCCGGATCTTTCGCGATGCGGTCGTTATGCGCCTTCAGCAGCTCAGGGCCAAATTGCGTCATATCACCCGCTTTCACGTAGGTCGCGGCATTGATGCTGTCCCACGGCAACGCGTTATCTTCAAACTTCTCGCCAGTTTCCGTCTCCTGGGTGCCTGTCGGCATGATGATGTCCGGCGTGACACCCTTACGCTGCGTACTGCCGCCGTTTACGCGGTAGAATTTCTGAATGGTGTACTGAACCGAGCCCAGTGCAGGCCATTCCGGACGCAGCATTTGATCGTAAATACGATTCAGAGATCGGTACTGCTGAACGGTGCCTTTACCGAAGGTTGGCTCACCGACGATCAGCGCGCGGCCGTAGTCCTGCATGGCAGCGGCGAAGATCTCAGATGCAGATGCACTGAAGCGGTCAACCAGAACCACCAGCGGGCCTTTGTAGTAGACCACACCGTCATTGTCCGCATCTTCTCGCACTTTACCGTTGTTATCGCGCACCTGAACCACCGGGCCAGATGGGATGAACAGGCCAGAGAGTGAAACCGCTTCCGTCAGCGCCCCGCCGCCGTTACTGCGCAGGTCGATGATGATGCTGCTGACGTTCTGCTTTTCAAGTTTCTGCAGCTGAACTTTCACGTCGTCAGTCAACCCGACGTAGAAGCCAGGAATATCCAGGACACCCACCTTCTCTTTACCCACGGTTTTCACCGACATTTTCACCGCGCGATCTTCCAGACGGATACGCTCACGGGTCAGGGTAACGATACGGGTTTTGGTGCCTTTTCCGGCTGGCAGAATTTCCAGACGAACCTTACTGCCCTTCGGACCTTTGATCAGCGCAACCACGTCATCAAGACGCCAGCCGATCACATCGACCATGTTCTGGCCGGTTTGTCCCACACCCACAATGCGATCGCCTACGCTAATGGCTTTGCTTTTGGATGCCGGACCACCCGCGACCATCGAATTGATCACCGTATAATCATCGTCCATCTGCAGCACCGCGCCGATACCTTCCAGAGACAGGCTCATTTCGGTATTAAACTGCTCGGTGTTGCGAGGTGAGAGATAGTTGGTGTGCGGATCGATTTCATGCGCAAAGGCCGTCATGGCCAGTGAGAAAACATCCTCACTGTTGGTCTGTGCCAGGCGACGAATGGCAAATTTGTAACGACGCGTCAGCGTGTCACGGATCTCTTTTTCGTCTTTGCCGGTGAGCTTAAGGCTCAGCTCGTCGTATTTCACTTTGCCGTCCCACAGCGCATTCAACTCGGCTTCATCTTTTGGCCAGGGCGCTTTGCTGCGGTCCAGATTGAAGGTGTCGTTGCCGGTGAAGTCCATCGGACGTTCCAGCACTTTCAGCGCGTACTGATAGCGTTCGAAGCGGCGCTTTTGCGACAGGTTGTAGAGATCGTAGAAGAGATCCAGCTTGCCTGAACGCAACTCGTCACCCACCTCGGATTTCCGCTTAGCGAACTGCTCGACATCGCTGGCGAGCAAAACGTTATGGCTGTAATCCAGCAAGTTCAGATAGCGGTCAAAGATTTTGGCCGAAAAGGCCTGATCGAGATCGAACTGACGATAGTGCGAACGGGTGAAACGTGAGGTCACGCGCTCGCTCACCGTCGCGTGCTGCATCTCTTCCTTGAGTACCGGAATTTGATCAACACGCGTGATATCGTCCACTGCAAAGGCGTGACCTGTTATAGCAAACAGGCCCGCCAGCGCGGTGAGCTTAAAAAAAGTGTTCATGCCAGGCTTGGCCTCCGTTTCAGAACAACAAGTGTTCTGCGCGTACAATCATTGACATACCAGAAGTCAGCTGTACACGAACGCCATCTTTGGTGATTTCCAGTACGGTGGCGTCCATAGCATTGTTACCCGCTTTTACCTTCAGTGCCTGACCCACGCTCAGGGCGTTGATGTCAGAAACCGGCGTATGGCGCGGCTCTTCACGAGGGGCACGCGGGGCTTTTGCTGCTGGTTTGTCTGCACGCGGTTTGCGATCGTTATTATCGTGACGACGCGGCGCAGGGCGTGGTTTACGCTCACGACGAGGCGCTTCTTCCTGGCCGTTTGCCGCGGCGGCTTCGCGTTTTTTCGCTTGCTGTTCTGCACGTTGTGCCTGAACGCGTGCTTTGGCTTCTTCCAGCTGCTTGCGCGCGTGCTCAACGTGCTGCTCGTCCAGCTCACCGCAAGGGTTGCCGTCGAGATCCACGCGGGTCGCGCCAGGTTTGATACCGTACAGGTAACGCCAGCTCGAAGTATAAAGACGTAAGGCGGAACGCAGCTGAGTTTTGCTGAGGTTCATTTCCCCTTCAACACGCGCCACCAGATCCTGAAAAATACCGACTTTCAGGGGACGAGCTTCGCCTTCCGCGCTGAAGCACTGCGGGAAACGCTCGGCCAGAAATGCGATAACTTCTTTACTGCTATTCAACTTAGGTTGATTTTCCATGAAATTTCCTGATTACAACGGACGTTGCCAACAAGCGCAGGCATGAACAGGCGTCATTATAATGACGCTATCAGTAAATGCTACGTTATCCGTTGATTATCCTGCGACGCTCGCAAAGAATTTTTGATAATCGGTTGCTGCGAGTACGTTTTCCAGATTCGCCACCAGCTCGCGCAGCCCCTGTTCGTCCTCGGTTGTAAAGCGACTGAAGACCGTACTGTCGATGTCCAGAACGCCAATAATCTGATTTTTGACCACCAGCGGCAGAACGATTTCAGAATTACTGGCAGCATCACAGGCAATGTGTCCGTCAAACGCAT
Organism: Enterobacter cloacae complex sp. IR53041; assembly: GCF_049238285.1. Taxonomy (NCBI): domain Bacteria; kingdom Pseudomonadati; phylum Pseudomonadota; class Gammaproteobacteria; order Enterobacterales; family Enterobacteriaceae; genus Enterobacter; species Enterobacter cloacae complex sp. IR53041. The sequence continues at coordinate 255,502 of NZ_JBMKHB010000001.1, forward strand.
GAACGTCTTCCACACGCTGGACCTGATTCTCGGCCACCGCCGTGCCGCATACGCCACGCCCTACCGGAATACGCACGCAGGCCAGTTTGCCCTGGAACGGACCGAGCACCAGCGTTTCACCTTCCAGAAGGTAAAAGCCAGCCCAGTTCACGTCAGAGAGACGTTCAAACAGCAATGCGCTAGTATTTGCCAGAGTGGCTAAGAAGCTGGTCTCACCCGCCATCAATGCCTTAAAATCGCGGTTCAGATCCGCGTAGAATTCTGTTTTGTTCATTATTCAATCACTTAGTTGTCTTACAAAATTACCGCATAGCCTATTAAAATAAGCATTAAATGCGCTCATGCTCAAGATGAATCCGTTCATGAGTTATTATAACTTTCAACAATACTTATTTGTGCGCAGCTGATGGCCTTAAAAACAACCAAAATTACGCCGACAAGAAAGATAACTGTCCATACGGTAAGCGAAGCTTTGCCTCGTGCACATTATCAGCGTTGCCCCCAGTGCGATACGCTTTTTATGTTGCCGAAGATGAAATCGCACCAAAGTGCCTTCTGTCCCCGCTGTGACGCCAAAATTCGCGATGGCCGCGACTGGTCGTTGACCCGCCTCGCCGCCATGGCCGTCACCATGCTGCTGCTGATGCCCTTCGCCTGGAGTGAGCCGCTGCTAAAACTCTACCTGCTCGGCGTGCGCATTGACGCCAACGTGCTGCAGGGCATCTGGCAGATGACCCGTCAGGGCGATCCCATCACCGCCGCGATGGTGCTGTTCTGCACCGTCGGCGCACCCCTGGTGCTGGTTGCCGCCATTGCCTACCTCTGGTTTGGCAACATTCTTGGCATGAACCTTCGCCCGGTGCTGCTGATGCTGGATAAGCTCAAAGAGTGGGTCATGCTGGATATTTATCTGGTGGGCGTGGGGGTTGCGTCAATAAAGGTGCAGGACTACGCCTTTTTGCAGCCCGGCGTCGGACTCTTTGCCTTCATCTGTCTGGTATTGCTGAGCATCCTGACGCTGATCCACCTGAACGTTGAGCAACTCTGGGAGCGATTCTACCCTCAGCGCCCCGCCACGCGTCCCGATGAAAATCTGCGCGTCTGTCTGGGTTGCCACTATACCGGGTTGCCCGACACGCGCGGACGCTGCCCGCGGTGCCACATTCCGTTGAGACTGCGGCGCAATAACAGCCTGCAAAAATGCTGGGCGGCGCTGATCGCCTCCCTGGTGTTTCTGATCCCCGCCAATATGCTGCCGATTTCCATCATTTACGTGAATGGTGGACGTCAGGAGGATACTATCCTCTCCGGGATTATCTCCCTTGCGCACAGCAATGTCGGGGTGGCGGCGATCGTCTTTATTGCCAGTATCCTGGTTCCCTTTACCAAAGTGGTGGTGATGATTACCCTGCTCATCAGCATTCACTTAAAGTGTGAACAAGGTTTACGGACCCGCATTTTGCTTCTGCGATTCGTCACCTGGATTGGCCGCTGGTCAATGTTAGATCTGTTCGTGATTTCGCTGATGATGTCGCTCATCAATCGCGATCAGTTACTTGCTTTTACAATGGGACCCGCGGCTTTTTATTTCGGCTCTGCGGTGATATTGACTATTCTTGCTGTGGAATGGCTGGATAGCCGCTTACTTTGGGATGCACATGAGTCAGGAAACCCCCGCTTCGCCGACTGAAGCGAGAATTAAAACAAAACGCCGCATTTCGCCATTCTGGTTGCTGCCCGTCATCGCCCTGATGATTGCAGGCTGGCTTATCTGGACAAGCTATGAGGATCGCGGCAGTACCGTCACCATTGATTTCCAGACCGCCGACGGCATCGTCGCCGGGCGAACCCCCGTTCGCTTCCAGGGGGTTGAAGTGGGTACGGTTCAGGATATCTCCCTTGGAAAAGGGCTGAACAAGATTCAGGTGCGGGTCAGCATTAAATCTGACATGCAGGATGCCCTGCGCAGCGAAACGCAGTTCTGGCTGGTGACGCCAAAAGCCTCGCTGGCCGGTGTTTCCGGTCTGGATGCGCTCGTCGGCGGTAACTATATCGGCATGATGCCCGGCAAAGGCGAACCGCAGGATCACTTTGTTGCTCTGGATACGCAGCCCAAATACCGCCTCAATAACGGCGATTTGATGATTCATCTCCAGGCGCCGGACCTCGGTTCCTTGAACAGCGGCTCCCTGGTCTATTTCCGTAAGATCCCGGTTGGCCGCGTGTATGACTACGCGATTAACCCGAATAAACAGGGCGTCACGATTGATGTGCTGATCGAACGTCGCTTCACCAATCTGGTGAAAAAAGGCAGCCGCTTCTGGAACGTGTCCGGCGTGGATGCCGACCTCAGCCTGAGCGGTGCAAAAGTGAAGCTGGAGAGTCTGGCCGCACTGGTGAACGGCGCCATCGCCTTTGACTCCCCGGAAAACTCAAGCCCTGCCACCGCTGATGACACGTTCGGATTGTACGCTGATCTGGCGCACAGCCAGCGCGGCGTGATCGTCAAACTCGCCCTTCCCGATGCTAAAGGACTAAAAGCGGGTTCAACGCCACTGATGTATCAGGGTCTGCAGGTCGGCCAGCTCACCAAAATGACGCTCAACCCGGGCGGATCGGTCACCGGCGAAATGACGGTCGATCCGAGCGTGGTCGATCTCCTGCGCGAGAAAACGCGCATCGAAATGCGCAGTCCAAAGCTCTCTCTTAACGATGCCAGCCTCAGCACGCTGCTGACCGGCAATACCTTTGAGCTGATCCCCGGGGAAGGTCAGCCCAGCAATAGCTTCGTGATTGCCCCGGCGGATAAAGCCCTGCTGCAAAAGCCGGGCGTCGTGACGGTTACGCTCAATGCGCCAGAAAGCTATGGCATTGAAGCCGGTCAGCCGTTGATTTTACACGGCGTGCAGGTGGGACAGGTGCTGGAGCGCAAGCTCTCCGCGGATGGGGTGCAATTCTCCGTTGCCATCGACCCGCAATACAGACACCTGGTACATGGCGACAGTAAATTCGTGGTGAACAGTCGCGTCGACGTGAAGGTAGGACTGGACGGCGTGGAGTTTCTCGGCGCCAGCGCCAGCGAATGGGTGAACGGCGGCATCCGTATTTTGCCGGGGGATAAAGGTCCCGTGCGCGACAGCTACCCGCTGTATGCCAACCTTGAGAAAGCGATTGAAAACAGCCTGAGCGATCTTCCTACCACCACGCTGACGTTAAGCGCCGAGACCCTGCCGGACGTTCAGGCGGGCTCCGTGGTGCTGTATCGCAAGTTTGAGGTCGGGGAAGTGATCGCCGTTCGCCCGCGTGCCGACGCCTTTGATATCGAACTGCACATCAAGCCGGAGTACCGCAAGCTGCTGACGCCGAACAGCGTCTTCTGGGCTGAAGGCGGCGCGAAAGTGCAGCTGAACGGTAATGGACTGACCGTACAGGCCTCTCCGCTGTCACGCGCGCTGCGCGGGGCGATTAGCTTCGATAACCTCAGCGGAGCGGGCGCGAACCTGCGTAAAGGCGATAAGCGAATTCTCTTCCCGTCCGAGACCGCCGCACGCGCCGTGGGCGGGCAGATTACCCTGCACGCGTTTGATGCCGGTAAGCTGGCGGAAGGCATGCCCATCCGCTACCTGGGCATTGATATCGGGCAGATCCAGAAGCTGACGCTGATCACCTCGCGTAACGAGGTGCAGGCTACCGCCGTGCTCTACCCGGAATATGTGCAGACCTTTGCGCGCGCGGGTTCGCGCTTCTCGGTGGTGACACCGCAGATCTCGGCCGCAGGCGTTGAGCATCTCGACACCATTTTGCAGCCGTACATCAACGTTGAGCCCGGCCAGGGCAATGCCCGTCGTGATTTCGAGCTGCAGGAAGCCACGATCACCGACTCGCGCTACCTTGGCGGCCTGAGCATCGTGGTGGAAGTGCCGGAAGCCGGCTCGCTGAGCATCGGCACGCCGGTCCTGTTCCGCGGCATTGAGGTCGGTACGGTCACGGGCCTGACGCTCGGAACCCTCTCCGACCGCGTGATGGTGGCGCTACGCATCAGCGAACGCTACCAGCACCTGGTGCGTAATAACTCGGTGTTCTGGCTGGCATCCGGCTACTCGCTGGACTTCGGCCTGACGGGAGGCGTGGTGAAAACCGGGACCTTCAACCAGTTCATTCGCGGCGGTATTGCCTTTGCCACACCGCCGGGGACGCCGCTGGCGCCGAAAGCGCAGCCGGGTAAACATTTCCTGCTGCTCGAAAGCGAACCGAAAGAGTGGCGCGAATGGGGAACCGCCCTGCCGCGTTAATCTCCAAGGCTCCGGTGTCAACGCACCGGAGCCTTTATGTTACACTGCGCACCTGAACTTTTCCCTGTGGTGTGCCCGTGGCTCAAAACTCCGTATTTCTTCCTGAACAATTCCTGGCGCAGATGCGCGAGGCGCTTCCTTCTCACCTGTCGTTAGACGATTTTATCGCCGCCTGCCAGCGTCCGTTACGCCGCAGTATTCGCGTCAACACGCTGAAAATCAGCGTCGAGGATTTTCTGGCGCTGGTCGCGCCCTACAGCTGGCAGCTTACGCCGGTACCGTGGTGCGCTGAGGGGTTCTGGATCGAGCGCGATGACGAAGACGCCGTGCCGCTGGGAAGCACCGCTGAACATCTGAGCGGCCTGTTCTATATCCAGGAAGCCAGCTCGATGCTGCCGGTGGCAGCCCTGTTCGCCGATGGCAATGCGCCCGAGCGCGTGATGGATGTGGCCGCGGCGCCCGGCTCAAAAACCACGCAGATTGCCGCCCGTATGGGTAACCGGGGCGCGATCCTCGCCAACGAGTTTTCCGCCAGCCGCGTGAAGGTATTGCATGCCAACATCAGCCGCTGCGGTATTCATAACGTTGCCCTGACGCACTTCGACGGCCGCGTGTTTGGCGCTGCCCTGCCGGAAGCCTTCGACGCCATTCTGCTGGACGCTCCCTGCTCCGGCGAAGGGGTGGTGCGTAAAGATCCCGATGCGTTAAAGAACTGGTCCGTGGAAAGCAACCTTGAGATCGCCGCCACGCAGCGGGAGCTGATCGAGAGCGCATTCCATGCCCTTCGCCCAGGCGGCACGCTGGTCTATTCAACGTGCACCTTAAACCGCGATGAAAACGAAGACGTCTGCCTGTGGCTGAAAGCGCAATACCCGGATGCGGTCGAATTCCTGCCGCTTAACGATCTGTTTGTCTCAGCACAGGAGGCGATTACGCCGGAGGGTTTCCTCCACGTATTCCCGCAGATTTACGACTGCGAAGGCTTCTTTGTGGCACGTCTGCGTAAAACGCAGACGGTTGCTCCCCTGCCCGCCCCCAAATTCAAGGTCGGCAACTTCCCGTTTGCCCCCCTCAAAGGTCGCGATGCAGCACAGCTTGTCGCCGCCGCCGAAAAAATTGGCCTGGTCTGGGATGAGAGCCTGCACCTCTGGATCCGTGATAAAGAGGTATGGCTGTTCCCGGCTGAGATCGAGCCGCTCATCGGAAAGGTCCGTTTTTCCCGAATCGGGATCCGCCTGGCGGAAGTGCATAATAAAGGCTATCGCTGGCAGCATGAGGCCGTCATCGCCCTTGCCGGGCATGAGAATGCCTTTGCCCTGACGCATCAGGAAGCCGAAGAGTGGTACCGTGGTCGCGATGTCTATCCTGACAGCACGCCATCAGGCGATGAAGTGATCGTGACGTATCAGGGATACCCGCTCGGGCTGGCAAAAAAAGTCGGTTCACGACTGAAAAACAGCTATCCGCGCGAGCTGGTCCGGGATGGACGACTGTTTACCGGTAACGATCGCACGGCCTGAAAAAAGCGCATTTTTTTACTGGCGATTTTGCTCTCCTTGTCTACGATCAAAAATGGGTGGCCGCACTGGTCATACCAGATTTTGACAACCGACCCGGAGAGAACTATGACGAAAACCAGCGTGCGTATTGGCGCTTTTGAGATCGACGACGCAGAACTGCGCGGCGAAGCGCAAGGCGATCGAACGTTAAGTATTCCCTGCAAATCCGACCCGGATTTGTGCATGCAGCTCGATGCATGGGATGCAGACACCAGCGTCCCGGCAATACTTGATGGCGAACATTCTGTTCTTTACCGTGAGCATTACGATAGTAAAACCGATGCCTGGGTCATGCGTCTTGCCTGACCTAAAGAGAACCCGCCCGAAGGCGGGTTATTTATTACTGCAGCTGCGCCAGCGTAAAGTAACCGTCAAATACGGCGCCCGTATCAATGTAGTGGAGATTGTCAAAATCATACCTTCTGTCGACGGGCGTATGTCCGAACCAGAAATGATCCGCACCGCTGATGCCCTGCCCTTTACCCACCATAAACCCCGTCAACCGATCGCGATCCCATAAAACGCGCTGGGCGCTCACCGGTTTTTGCCAGCGGTATTCCGCTGCCGGATAATCCGCATGGGCAATCACGTTCAGACCGTTCGCACAGGTTATCTCGATGATATGCGGTAAATCGTGACAGGCCTCGAGCAACGATAGCGCAAGCTGTTGCTGGTCCCGTTCAAGTTGCCTGAACCATATTCCGCCATTCATTGTCCAGAGTGAAAAATCGTTATTATCCAGACTGTCGAGCGCCATTTGCTCATGGTTGCCCCGGACGGCACGAAACCATTTTTCATTGATAAGTTGTAATGATTTAACGCTGTCCGGACCGCGATCGATCATATCCCCAACGGAAATAAGCAAATCCTCATACGGATTAAAATGACGGCGTTTAAGCTCATCCATAAGCCGCTGATAACAGCCATGTATATCGCTGACAACCCAGACGTGACGCCACTTTCGACCATCTATTCGCTCATACATAGAACCTCCCACAAGAGAGTGTAGCTGCAGCTAGCATATGCGCAGGGAAGCTCCGCTGGAGCGCTTTTCATAAAGTTAAACAAACAGTAAACTAAGGATAAATAAATATTTCACCAGTATTAATACAGTTTTGCATGCCCCTAAAATATGCATTGCATAAACTTTGAGGTCTTTCCGTGTCAAATAAGCGCCTGCAAGAAGATGCGCCACATTCGCATCGTACCCATATCATTTCCGAACTGGTGAAAGGTAAACTCGTTCCAGGTCCTATCTGGCAAAAACGCGAGTACCGTCTCAAATTTCTGTTACGTTCACTGCTGTTCTGGTCTTCCACGCATCGCATGCTCGATGCACTGGCTCGCCGCAACGATTTCGACCAGCTGCTGGCTTCGCAAATCACCCTGCCGAGCAAAACGCATCGCCAGTATCTCATGCGGGGGATGAATGCCAACGCACGGGCCAATGCCATCATCACCCATTATCAGTGGATTGACTCCCTGAGAGATGCCGGGCTAATCGCCGCCTTAACCGGGCCGCAAGAACAATCCATTGTTGAGTTTCATGCTAAAGATGGCGTGAGCTATAACGTTAATGCCATGAACGCCAGTAAAGCAGAGCGTGAGGGCGAGTGTACGCTGTGGCTGCGTGATAACGAAAATACCCTGCTTGCGAGCGTGACGTTTTGCGTTACGCGTGAAAACGGAGAATATGCGCTGGTGATTGGGGGTCTTCAGGGCCCGCGCCGCAGCGTATCCCTCGATGTGATCAAACAGGCGACCCGTGCCTGCCATGGTCTTTTCCCGAAACGCGTGTTGATGGAAGTGCTTTTCCAGCTTGCAACCCTCTCCGGCATGAAAGCCATTTACGCAGTCAGCGATGAAGGGCATATCTTCCGCGCGCTGCGCTATCGTCTGAGTAAAGGTCGTCATTTCCATGCCAGCTACGACGAGTTTTGGGCTTCTATTGACGGTCAAAAACGCTCGACCTTCAGTTGGCAGCTCCCGCTGCATATGGAGCGCAAATCCCTTGAAGAAATTGCCAGTAAAAAACGCGCTGAATACCGCCGTCGCTTTGAGCTGCTTGATGAAATCGAGGCGTCGGTTAGGTCGTACTTTTAGACCCCGCACGCGCTTTACTGAATTGCACACGAAAATTTAACAAAACAGGCAAAAAGGGCTGGACTACAGCATGCCGTAGTGTGTTATGTTTTAACCAGACGTACAGGACGTGCGCTGCAGAAGTGAGACAACGAAAGGATTAGTCTTTTACTTTCATGCAGATAAAAAGAGACCGAATACGATTCCTGTTTCCGCCACAACCAGCCTTTTTTGATTTAATTCAAACGCTTACGCTTCAGAAACCCGTTAAATTCGGGTTTCAATGCTTACCAATACATCCATTCAAGATCAAACCGTTGCCATCTTTTTCGTGTGGTCGACGAGTGAACTTCGGGATCGCTTCGATCCGAAATCTCCCAAACTTTGCGTAGCTCCTTCCAGTTTCGCAACTTGCCGCTTTACGCCTTCCCATACCATCAGCATAATCCCCACCGATCCGTTTGTAAGACTTATCAGGTGCTCACTTATTCTTACATCACAGGACAATCATCGAACTCGCCAGAGCGAGCATCGTTGATGCTGTAGGTACAACAAAAAACCCGCCGGAGCGGGTTGGAGTTATCAAGCTGCCTTTGGGTCGTTAATAAGGTGTCTAAGTGCCTCAATTCCTGCCTGGTTGTATCGGAAGGCCTCAACCTGCTTGCTGGAGTGAGCCGACTTGTCCAGGAAGAACTTGCCGTGAAGCTCCGTTTTGAGGTTATTGGCATTGGCAATGCGCCCGATCTTCTGAGCAGACACCCCAAGCATCTCGCCAACCTCGCCAGCCGTATGGTAATGCTCCTCAATGACCGGAAGCGGAATGGCGTCATAACCGATCAGCGGATTAATCAGCGAGGCCGCCAGCGTCTGATGCGCCATTGGGTCAAGGCGCGGCAGCAGAGACATAATCTCACGGGCGTTGGCGATGTTCTTTTCCAGGGCCTGCGCTTTCAGCTGATCAGCTTTTGCCAGGCGGTACTCGGTGATGCCCGATTGGCTTTTCGGCATTGCCGGGATCGCCTGCATATCTTCCAGCTTATCGACCAGAGAGCGGCGAACAGCTTTAGATTCGCGCGCGGCCACGCGAAGAGCCTGCTTAATGGACATCGTAATGACTTCAATATCCTGACCATTCTTACGACCTACACTTTTTGTGTAGGTCTCGCCCTCAAGTTCATCAATCACCTTTTCAATGAACTTGTTATTACGGACAGCTGGTTCCCCACACTGCTTACGAGCGGCATTGACCATCTCCAGAAGATACTGGCTTTCAATAGTTTTTTCGGTGACAACAGAACCGTTAACTGCTAAATTAATCTTAGTCATAGACGTTCCTACACGTTGTTAGACCTCAGTGAACCGCCAGTCCTACCTGGCGGTTTTTCTTTTGCGCCATCCCATGCGCCCATCAGTGGATACTTCCATTTTTATTCCCGGCTGCCCGTAACAGGCCACCGCGAATACTGTAAGAAATCGACTTTGCTTCTATGATTCGGCCAACAATTTTGGTCGCAACAGGTGATGCCAGACTGCGAAGAGCTGGCTCAAGCTCGTCATGAAATATGTCCCAGACCTGATCAAGCATGGCGCAGGCTGCATTTGCATTCTGAGCATACATTTCAAAGTCAAATTTCACCGGCACCGTTCCTTTTGCAACCTCTCTGTCCAAAATGTCCAAGACCCAGCGGCGGAATTCTTTGGCCTTCTGCGTGGAGGAAAACATAGCAATCAGGTGAGCGCCTCGCAGTGAGAAAACTCGGACCGGAATATCAACGACACCTGTCTTTCTAACGACCCTCATTTTGAGGGTCGTTGACATATTATCAGTGAATTCATCATGATAACGGCTAAAGATTTGCGTAACTGCGTCTGACTTCTTATAACCTAGCGCAGCTGCTAGCTCTGATGAAGTTAGCCAAATCTCCCCCTTGTGAGAAACAGGATGGAAAGCAGTCTGCTGGAAAGTCAAATCTTTGTTCTGTACACTATTCATGTCATCAATCCTACGGTGGTTTGTTGGCACAGAAACCCGGTTCGTGTCCCCACACAGCCGGGTTTCGTCTTTTTTACTGACCATTAGCGCGATCCTCACGCAAGCTTTTAGCCAGGCGCTGCACAATCGCTGAGTTGATTGAAATTCCGTCCATCTCAGCCATTTTGCGGATCTCTTCTTTCATCTGTCCCGGCAGACGAAGCTGAAAACTTTCACTTTTACGACCAGCGTAATTAGCGGTTTGCATAGTAAAACCCTCATCAATAATACCAACTTGGTACTACAACCAATTTAACACCATTTATGATGATGTCAAGTAGGTGCTATCATGATACAAATTTGTATCAGCGAGTCTTGATAATGAGTAAATTCCCTAGCCAAGAGATGGACCGTTTCAACGTGAGACTGCCGGCAGGAATGCGTGACGCAATAGCAGATCGCGCTAAGGCGAACGGCAGGTCTATGAACTCTGAGATAGTTCAGATACTTCAAGAGGCGTTAGATACCGAAAGGATTCTTTCCGAAAGCGACCTTGTTGACTTCGACTCAACTCAAGCTGCTTTTAATGCCGCAGCGACAGCGGAAGAGAAAGAGGAATTCCTTAAGTCTCTTTCAAAGAAAGACCCGTTCACGGCTGAAATATTGCGTGAGGGTGAAGAGCACGCGAGAAGGCTTGCGGCAATACTTGGCCGTCGTATGGGGTATTTGGATGATGAGAAGTAACCCCCCCCCGCCTAACTGTTAAAGAGCACCTACTGGCGTGATTAAAGCGCCTGTTGGTGCCGAAAGATAGGGTGGCATATCCAGAAATTACCTCTCAGGTAATTTGAATAGATATGAACATTTCTTGACAGCACAAAATGCAAAAGCATCTTTACTGGTGCTGCATGCTGGAGGAAATGTTTGAAGAGTCCGATATGTGGTTTGTCTCAGAGTTCCCGACCGTTCGTCAGGTTGGCCTTTAAAACTTGTTCAGGTAATATTCCCTACGTTTGTTTGGGCATGAACTCTCAGCAATCAACCGCCGCTCATTCTTACGAAAAATGACGGCGGTTTTTTTACGAGCCCTGTTCCTGCTTTAAAGCCTCTTCCGTTTGTTTCTGATTCCAGATGCTGTCAACTGGCATTTCTACACGAACGCTGACGAACTGGTGAGCCGGGATGTCAACCGGCTCGCCATCTGCCAATCCATCACGCTCATTCCTGGCAAATGCTGGCGCAGAAGGATGTTCGCGGTGATAGGTTTTTACCAGCACAGAGCCGTCTGCGTTAACCTCGTAGTCCAGCCATATAAGCGGTTGCTTATTCCTGTCTGTGGGAATCTCAAACCCTCCGTCGATACCTCCCCATGCAGCGTCTGAATTGAGTGCTTTACAGCCTTCAATAAGATATTGCCCGACATCCAGACGAGTGACCGTGACGCCTTCTGATTCGTCGTTAGTTTCATACTTACCATCAGTGAAGATTTTGACGACCGGGGATGCCTGCTTTATAAAGCCATTGCTATCCACGACTGTGTTTTTATCATCGTATAATATCCTGCTGTGATTCCAACCTGATCCTGCAGCGCCACCAAAAATACGTACTTTTCCAGATGACTGAAAAGGCATTGAAAAAAGGCTATACGTATCACCTGTACGGGCAAATATTGTCGGTGAATAGTTCCATATATTCCATGGCTCTGGTATCTGTGCATTATTTCGAAGAACCGTAAGCCCATACCCTGTCAATCCAACAAGAAGATCATCCTGGCTCGTTGTGTTGAATATTAATGCCCCATCCGGACGACCAAGCCCAAACATGCCTGGCTGCATGACATCATTGCTCGTTGTTCCTGTGTTTTTCGTTGCAGAAGTTCCCAGACCGAGGTTTGTGCGAGCGCCAGTTGCGGTTTTCGAACCAGTACCACCCTGCTCCAGAGACAGCGCTGTAGTGAGTCCGCTTAGCGAGGTAATGTCATCGTTTGCACCTTTTGCCGCCTTGCCTGAGAGAGTAGTGATAATGCTATTCCATGCTGGTCCCGTCCATTTCGTCCCATCCGGCAAAGTTACTGTTACATTGCCGTTTCCAGAAAAAATACTTTGCCAGTTCTGTTTGTCGTAATTCAGTCCACGCAGCGCTTCTGCACTTTGTGCCACCAGCGCGGCAGTTACCATGTTCAGTGCCACACGGGGGACGGCTGACCAGGCAGCGCCGGATTGCGTTGGCCCGGTAAAGTTGCTGACCAGCGTCACCTGGGTATTACTGTCGACCGTTTTCACCGGTAGCGTGTAGGGCACACCGCCCACAGCCGAAACAATGAAATCACCTGCGGCGAGTTCGGTTGCGAATGAGGTTCCGGAACCGCCAACAACAGCGGACCCGTTTGTCAGGGTGATAGTTCCTGCAGACATATGCGCTCCTTTCGGGCAATAAAAAACCCCGCCAGAGCGAGGTTTATTCAAAAATGTTTGAGTTAATGGCAGGTGGTACTACTGAACGTGTTTGCGCTGACCCATGACCAGTTAAATGGGTAACCGGCGCGGTACTGGGTCTGGTTACTTTGCTTGCGTACTCCGTAAATCTGGACGATGTTTTCCTGTCCGCCGATCAGGGCCGTTCCGGTACATATGGGTTGCTGCTTCTGAAGAACGCCAGCGCAACCGGAGAGCAATACAGCCACCGCCAGGCAAAGAATCATGTTTTTCATCGTGGTTATATCCCAGGATATTAACGAAGCTAAACAATAACAAGATGAATCAAATGGATATAGTTGATTTTGTAGATCAATAACACATAATTGATCGCCGAAAACGATCAATCGTAGTTGACGCAGTTGATGGCCATAATCACGTTTCTCAGATTCGAATACGCGACGTTCTGAAGGCTTCCGCTGGGCGTTGTTTGTGGTCTGGCGAATATTCGCGTGTTGCCTCCCTCAAGTTTCGCCATGCTCTTGTATATCGCCGAGTAGGGCTGCGGCTGGCCGCCAGCCGATATCACTCCAGTAATCAAACCAAGCATGGCAGGCATACAGGCCCATTTCCCCGCCAGCGTGGTATTGATGTTATAGCCTGAACTTGCATCTATCCCGGCAGTACCGAGGGTTACCACATCACTGAGTGTCCGCGTTTCGTTTGTCAAAATAAGCGTCCCTGACGCATCCCAGACGGCCAGCCCGTAGTCTGGCTTTGTCTGTGGGAAAATAGAGAAAAAATAAACGTACGCTGTGCCGGTTGCATTTGGTCTGAGGAAATCAACAGTGATGGTGTTCCCGCTTATCGTCTGGGTGATTTCCACCTCAACCGTGCAATGAACAAAGGCGACAACGGGCTGACCTGAGGGAAATGTGTGCGTCACTTTGGTATTGAAACCCGATGTCCCCTGAAGTTCTGCTGTCTTCCGTGCCTGCAACGAAATAGGCGAACTGTTAGCGGTGACCCATACTTCTCCGGCCGTCGTCGTCAGTAAAACGCCATACTGCGCCATTTATGCCCTCTCTATCTGGAAAATGAGATACGCCGCGGCCGCAGGCTCAGTCCCTGCAGAGTAGTCGGTATCGCCTACTGCCGATACCATTGCGGTCCCACCTGAAATAGTGATCTTCCTCCGACTCGTTCCCCACTGATCGCCGTTCATGATCTGAAAATAAGTAAGCTTACACCCCGGTGGAAGCACTACGGAGTAAGAGCCTGTTTTTTCATTCTGGGCCAACTGTAGGTAGCCGCTTACACTGACAGGCTTAATTCCATAGTTGTTCACCCTGCCTGAGGCGTCCCAGGTTTCAACACCGTAATGAGCCATCGCTGTTCATCCTAAAAAAGGGCCCCACCTCAGGCCCAATGTTTACCATGTTCCCGTGATTCTCCCGATCTGCACCCGCAACACATTGTTGGCGTCACGCACACTGATTGTCTGGTTTGTCTGTTTCATGGCTCCCTCTCCAGTTGTCGAACCGTAGTTCTCAAATGTTCCTGATTTATCCAGCCTCCACCCGACAGACCCTGCAACATAATTGTTGGACTGGATAAAGTTACCGATTTTGGCATTGGTGATCGTGCCATCCTGAATAAACGCTGAGCTGATAAAGACCTGTCCATTAACCACAGCGAACGGCGAATACTGGGTATCGCCACTGCCACTCATCAGTACGAACTGGTTAGCGTTGAAACCTACTCGGGTAACAATCGGCTGCCCTGCCTGCGCCAGAACGGCAATCGACATCCCGGCGTTATACATGATGCCGTTTATCCTCACGCCCGTTTTGAGGGTGTAGATAGCCGAAGCGCCGGAGGCATCAACGACGGCGGTAAGCTTGTCTTCCAGGGAAGCGGTAACATCCTCAATCTGCGCCTGCACCTGCGTCGAAAGTTCGGCCATTGCCTTATCAACTTCAGCAATGGTCGTTTTAACAACCAGGATATCGGCGCGCACTTCCCCGTATTGTGCCCACTGGTGCTCAACTGTTCCGTGGTTCGCCAGCGCATTCTGCATTGCGGCTTCAAGACTGGTATCAATGTCACCAGTGAGGCGCTCCCCATCAGCAGATGTAAGAAAATCGTCTGCGATATCACCCAGATAATCATCGGCGTTATCATTTGACATGCCGCGAACCCAGTCGGTCCAATCACTCTGATTACCAATGCGGTCAACCAGGCGGGCCCGGTACCAAAATTCAACACCGGCCTTTAAGCCCAGTTGGGTATAGGTGTGTTGTGGATAAGGAACTCCGGCAAGCAACAGAGGGTTATCACCGTTGCCGTTTACCGAATACTGCAACTCGGTCTGGAGCGTGTCACCTGTATCAATCGGGAAGGACCAGTCAATCTGTATACCCCAGTTGATTGCAGTGGTACGAAGTCCAATCGGTTTTGGGACTTCACCGGTGCGGCCGGTAAGATGGGTCAACGCAGAGGTGGCCCAAAGGCTGGACGCTCCCCCAGAATTAATCGCACGGACGCGCACAAGGTAATCGCCCTCGAAAATGCCAGGCACTTCGATATTTCGCAACCCGGTTTCAGGTACGTTTACCCACTCGTTATTTCCGCGCTTCCACTGTGCCCGGTACGCTATGACGTCCGACTGCAGTTTGCCGTCTTTATCAACTGGTGCATCCCATGAGGCGGTTAGCGTGGCCACGCGCTGCCCCTGGCGAACCGCATCATAGCTCGATACCACGATGTTGGTCGGCTGGTTAACTAGCCCGGTCGGAATCAGGCTTATCGGAGGAGTATCGAGGCGAGCGTTGTTATCAACGGCGTCGTATTTCGACGCGTTATACTCCGCACCGGTAATGGTGAAGGTGTTTTCCTCATCATCAAATTTTAGGTTCGTTACCCGGTAATACTGCAGGCGCAACTGACCAGCATCAATGACGAATACGGCATTAGGTAATGGCGCCGCCGTGAACGGCGTGGACAGGATCAGCTGCGTGCCATTTACAGCCTGTATCACCCGGCTTTCAACGGTACCGCCCTGGGTGCGAATCATCAGCGTATCGCCCGCCACCGCACTGGTGCCCCGGTCAGTGGTCACGGCCTTAAGACCAGCGTTATACCCGGTGATACGCCCGCCGTAAACGCGCCCTGACAGGCGTTCATCTGCAAACGCAAATACGGTGCCCGGCACGAATACAAAGCCATCAAGTCCAGTCTGAAGCGTGATAATGCGGTCAAGGGAGTTGGAATACACCGCCCACCCGCCACGCCGCTGCGCCTCGCTCTCACGCGTACAACCGATCGCAGTGATTTGTGTCTGCTTAAACTTGAACTGCCTCACCAGTTCCGGAAACATCACTGCCGTGGTGCGGTCCTGGTAGTGGTTATCCGGATCGCTGAAGTTAATCAGCGCGCTGGAGAATCGGTTTTTCTCACTGCCACTCGAGTACACCGGCTTACCCACCACTGATGCGCGAGTGAGGATCTGCAACTTCGTAGTGTCCGCCGGCATGTCAGAGACAACATTGAACATGTTGTTGCCCCAGAAAGTCATTCCGTTGAAGCCCGCGGCAATATCTTTAATCACCTGCCAGGCATCAGCCTGGGACTGGATGTAAACGTCAAACATGAAGCGTGGCTCGGTACCGCTTCCGCCTTTCCCGTCGGGTACCTTCTGGTCACAGCGCTGGGCGATGCGATAGAGCTCCCACTTATCGAGCATTTCTGGCGTCACGCGGCGCCCAAGGCCGAAGCGCGGCTCAGTCAGAACATCGAACCAAATCCACGCCGGGTTATTCGTCCAGCCCCATTTAAACGTCCCGTCCCATGTTCCGCTATAAGTCCGCGCTATTGGATCATAGTTCGAAGGGATTCGGATGATGCGCCCCTTCGGCATGCAGGAAATCTTAGGGATGTTGTTGAATGACTTTGCGTTAAAGGACACGTACAGCAGCGCTGTGTGTGGATATCGCAGGCGAGCATCGATCACCTCAGTAATCGCTTGCACCTGCGTTTTGTTCTGCAGCATCTGGCTGGTGCTGTCATCGGTGTCACGCACCACTCGAATTTGCCAGCCAGTGCTGGCTTTGGGAAGATTAATACGGTGGGTTAGTTCATAGAGCGAGCTGAGCTTCTCTGTGACGGTTTTAGTCATGACTGTCGAGTAAGCGCCACCGTCCACCGCCAGATCAATATGGTACTGAACCGTAGTGCCGACAATATCCCCATCGTTTTCCTGCTGCTGTAACCCAGGGATGCCAATACGAACCAGCACCGCGTCAATCTGGGTGTTACTCAGTGCGCGGGTCCATGGTGTGGCCTTTGTCAGCGATACCCCAACCGTAGTTTCATTCTCGACTGCAGGGAATCCCGGTATTGGTGTCTGGGTCTGTGTGCCAGGCCGGAAATCCCATGACACATTTTCAAAATTCATCGTTCCGTCGGGGTTTCCCAACGGCGTACCGTCCAGGAATATCCGGGTCGCATCCAGGCCACCAGCAAACTCCCCCTCCCCGAGCGCCAGCAGCATGCGGCAGCGCGCCATTGACTGAGCCGAATCGGGCTGTTCTACAGGTGTGTGCTGCTTCTGGCTGCCACCCTTTGCACCAGTGATCGCTTCCATATTACATCCATAAAAAAAGCACCCAATTGGGTGCTTGATATTCAGAAAGGAGTTTTCAGATGTCTTCTGCGACTATGCCGGCACTGATGATGGCGCCGCCAATCTCGCGCTCACCATAAAGAAGTGCGACCGGGTTACCCATCGCAAGAGTATTCACCGAGCCACCGAAGGCATATGAGGGTTTATTGTCAGGATCGTCTCGCCCCTGTAGTCCTTTGGGCTGGGGCGAAAGCATCTGGTAAATTCCACCAGCCATCATTCCGATACCAGCGGAGACCATTCCCGCGCCAATGACACCTGCTGAACCGAACGTCATGCCCGTGACGACGATGCCCGCCACAACCATGACAGCACCCAATATCGTCTGGAACAAACCAGCTTTTTTTGCCCCTTCCATCACTGGTGCTATGCGAATATCGGTGCTTCCGGCCAGGTTCTTAAAATCATCCGCGCCAATGTTGCGCCTGCCGCGAAACACCGCGAACGTCATGCCATTCTTTTTGGCGTTCAGAAGATAGCTTTCCAGCCCGTCCAGGTTGATGCAAAGCGCCTTTACCGCCTCAGCTGATGTCTGCACCGCCAGCCTGTGAACACGGCCAAACCGGGCTCCCAGCACACCGTACAATCGAATCGTGGTTAAACGCGCCATGGCTGAATCTCCTGCGGTAGCTCTTTGTGACGGACGCAGATCATCGTCCTGTCTTTGAAATAACCGCGCGCATATGGCGTGATGCAAGACGGCTGCCCGTACAGATGGTGAAGCAGCTCACCTTCCTCGGTAATGATCCCCGCGTGGTTCCACTTACTGGATTCAACCTGCATGATGACCATACAGCCTGGTGACGGGTCGCATTCGACAAACCCTTCCCGCTCCCAGTTGTCGAAATACAGGTTGTCCGGGTACTGGCTTTCCCACCATGGGTAATCGACGCGGAAATCGTTAAGCTTCACGCCTTGGGTGGCATGCCAATCCATTACCAGTCCCCAGCAGTCATTTGAGCCCAGGATAAACGGACGCCCGATAAGGGGTACCGCCTCCGGCATTATCTCAGCGTATTCGTCGCTATCCGGCGCGTAAATACCCCAGACCACGCCGGAGTTGTTGCATTGTTGGCGGTCCAGATCGGATGGAATCGGCCTTGCTCCATCGCCAGGATGGGAATGGATGACGCGCACAATCGTCCCGATATCTTCGGCGTTCGCCCAATGCTCGCCATCTATGCGGAAATGCTCTGTTGGATTTTCGTGAGAATTTGGTACAGGAATATAGCGCTGGCGACGGCCAGACTGAATAACGAATCCGCAGCTCTCGCGCGGGGATTCTTCCAGCGCATGAGCACGGATAGCTGCCAATATGGTTTTATTCATTGCTATGTCCGGTTATCGGGTGAAGAGAACGGTTGCCGGAAAGCCGCCAAAGTCGAGAATTGCCGCGTTAGGATCTGCCAGGCCGGCGCCAAATCGTTTACGGCAGTCACTGAAGCAACCACCACATACATCAAGGGCAGGATCTGAAACCTGATTCCCCATCGCGTCGAAATATGCCGTACCGTTATAGGTGCATCCATCGCCGCTCCGGTACTGCCCGCGTAGCGCCCATTCACAGAGCGAGGTGATTTGTCGGGTTGGGATAACAAGCCCCTGCAAGTCTGCGGGGCTACTGAGTGCCCATGAAACCACTTCGTCGTCTTCGGAGGTTTTCGTGTCAAGCCAGAAGGTCTGAAGCGTGAACATCGACGGGTCAGCGGTCGGGTTCATCCCACCGGGGTAATTCACGGCATCGAGGTAAACCGAATAGGTGTCGATAATGCTCACTTTGGCATTAACCATGTCTTTAAATTGCAGGCATAGCGCCGTGATATGACCGTCGAGGTTGGAAACGCTGAGTGTCGGCTCTGCGGCCTGGTCTGTTGAAAGCTCCAGGCCTGATACCTGAAACGGCCAAAAATCGTAGGTATTGCCACCGAATACGATTGGCTTTGGTCCGAGCTTTTCTTCATCACCATTGGCAGCGTCGATCTCTTCCGGTGTATGGGGGAAAGGGGCGTAGTGGAAACGGTGAATACCGCCACTGAACTCTGAGGCGTCAACTTCAACCAGGCGTACTCTGCCACCCGGTGCCAGCATCGCCGCCTGATCGACTAATGCCATTATGCATACACTCCGTAAGCCCGTTTGATGGTGAACGTCAACTCAGCATATTTGCTGCTGATCTGCGTTTTACGAACCGAATCGGCTACGACGCGGTAAAGCCCCTTTTCTTCACCTGGCGGCGTAATGATGAAAGCCTTCACGGTATGAGCAAGGAGGAAATCACGAATCCTGTCCACTTCCGATTCTGCGCCTGTGTGCTTCATAGGGATCTGAATAGCCGTGCTGTTAATACCGTTATCAGCAACCTGCTCATAGCCATCACCGAACTGCGCTGCGCGTACCGCCTGGCTATATTCAATCGCGCCAGCACCGAGCTGAGAGCGCCAGCTATATGTTTCAACTGCCATATATACTCCATAAAAAAAGCCCCGCATTTGCGAGGCTTAATCTGGTTGAAAGTATGGGAGGGAAGGTTATCAGACCATTTTGATTTAACTACCATTCATTTCTACGAGCCGGTAATCAGTCTTCCCATCCTTGTCTTCAATACATTCGGCCCTGAATTTCTGTTCAAGACCAAATTTATTTTTGGCGCTAAACTCCTGCGTGACGTAAAACTTACCGTCGTCACCGAGCCATCTGTTCGAGCCAAACACCGACATATCCAGAGTGCTTTTGTTAATGACTGACATCCTTACGTATGATTCACAGGCATCGCGAAGCTCATCCAGTTTTTTATCCGTAAGTTCCTTGGCTTCTTTTTGCTTCTTTTCTTGCTCAGTTGGTTTATTAACCAACGCAGCGACAATAATCACAACAACAAGAAGAAGTAACATACCTATTGTCTTTAAGGTTTTTCTTAGCATCTTTTTAAGCATTATCATATCCTTTGCGGTGTGTTGTATAGGTCGCAGCAGCCTTACAAAAAACAAATTGGCGACTATACCCAAATAAGTATGCCAGCACTCTTAAATGAGTTAGCAAGCAGCCCTATAAAACATCAACCCAAAACCCTTTTTCAACCTTGCGAATAATAATTCCGCAATCCTTCGCCATAGCATCAAGAACATCAGAAATTAACTCCATTTCTCTGACTGACTCCCACTTTCCGTAGTTATCAAAAATTTTCCGACAGACTTCATTTAGGCTTTCAATATATGGATGCAACCAGATGATTTCATTTCCTTTCAGCGCTTCATTGTTAGCATAATTAATCCCTTTGGCCTCACAATCCCCCAAGAAATAGGCTGCAAATTTTAGCGACGTTGAAATTAAATCATAAACCTCTTTCAAAACCTTATCTACATTATGATGAAACCTATATTCAAATTTTGCGTTGAAAATATTAGTGCGTAATTTTTCAGCGCTACCAATGAACGTTTCTTCATATAGCTTGTTATTATCAAAACCAATTGTGCCGGTAATCCTTGTGGCACAATACTCTTCAATGACTGACAACCAACATTCACCACGAAGATTTTCATGGATATCAGAATATCTATGATTTAGGGCTCTACCAGGAAATGACCTATCTAGCGCGCCACAATTGGAGACATGACCGCACTCATGAGCAATGATGGCAAGGGCTTGCTGAAATGCATCACCACGAAGGTCATTGTCAAGAATGCCCTCGATAAAAGCCGCATTAAGAACAATATGACTTTTTACCGTTCCGTTGCGCAAAACCATTGGCGTCATTGCAACACCAACAACTTCCCCCGATGAAGGTTGCAACTTAGTATCGGTTTCAATGCCGCGATCCAAGGAAAGAAGAGCATTTTCGTAAAAATAGCTTATGGTGACACCATCAAGATAGCTAAGATCAATGAACTTAGATAATGCTCTTATAATTTCTCCAACATTATCCCCAACCTTTCTTGCATCTTCCTCCTTGTTATAACCAGAAATGCTTAGGTTAAATGGACCAAGCTCTTCCCACCCATTGCGTTCCATGACAACCTCCATAAATATATGACTTTGCCATCATATCTAAGGGGTAGGTAAATCGCTACCGTCCTTTATTGAAGTTGTAAATTATGCCACCAGGCTTAAGTTGCTTCTGTATTACTTGCAACGCAGCGTTTTGCATTTCATTAGCAAGTGCGCGCCCCATAGCATCTCCAGAACTGGATGTTTGGGTTGTTACGGAACCACCAGCATCGACGTTAACCGTGGTGTTGATAACCGGGGCCATACTGCCTCCGCCTTGGGCACGTACACCCAACCGCCCGGCAGAATCCCGAGTTAGCGGCATGATAGCTTCTTCACCAGCCTCTGCGAAAACACCGCCTTTCGCAAACTTCGATGCGCCCTGGAAGGTGAAATACTGAGGCGTATCGTAAACACCGTTAACATATTTACTGAGACCTGGGGAATCATAGACGCCACCTTTAGCGTTGAAGGTTACCCCAGCAGCGGCGTTTGCATATGCACCACCAGGCGTACTGCCACCACCACTGCCACCGCTTATCCAGCCCATCGCAGCCTGCACCGCATAGGCAACCATCAGTCGGTTTGTCACCTCGATAATCATCTTAAGCATCGATTTGCCGAATTCTTTTATTGAGGCTTTTCCCGTCGTCATTAGGCTGGTTAGCATGTCAGATAGGCCTGTCAGCGTGGAGCTAGCCACGTTCTTCACTGCGTCATAGGTGTTGGTAGCGGCATCCAAATATTCATTCCATCCAGCAACAGCCCCAGCTTTCCAATCGCCGCGCAGCTTATCCTCTTCAGCGTAATAATTTCTGAGGGCTACCAGTTCTTTCTCATAGCCAGCATCATCAAGCTTACCACCACCGTTGAGCCAGCCTTGGCGGAGTTGAGCCTCTTCCATCATGCGCTGGCTCTGACGACTGCTTAGGCCAGCACTGCCACGCAACGCTTCTGTCTTTTCCGACATCTGCGTGACGTATTTATTCGCCTGCTGCGCCAGGCCGTTAATCTTCTGCTGCGCCTCTACTTCCTTGTTCTTCTGATCCACCACCTTGGCGGCGTTGAGGATGGCCTCACGGTTCGATAGAAGAGATTTCTCCTGTGCAGTCAGCGCGCGGTTTTTGGCAGACTCATCCAATTCAGCAAACCGTGATTGCTGTTTGCTGAACTCGGTATTTTTAGCGTGCAGATCGCCGGTCTGGCGTAGGGTTTCGAGCGTTTCCGTAAGGGTCCTTGCCTGGGCGCGGTAGTTTTCCAGTGTGCGATCGCCTGCATCCAGCGTGGCTTTTGCCTCTTTGGTCTTTTTGGCTGAGTCTTGTGCAAGCTTAGAGACTTCATCTCTCGATTCTCGACTTGTTCCGCCATCGCCTTTTACGTTGGCCCCTCGCGCTTCAGCCTCATAGTTTGCCTGTGCGTTAGGCGCAGTGACGCGCTTCCAAAGCTCGTTATAGCGTTTTTTGTTCGCCTCAATCTCTTTGTCCGCTTCCGCTCCAGCCTTTTTCATTGCCTCAACGTCCATGCCGAGGAAATTAGCCAGCGCACCGCCACCCGGGATTTTGTCTGCCCAGCCAGCGATGGTGCTGGTGAACTTGGCGCCCAGAGAGGTGATATTGAGGAACAAGTCTTTGATCGAGGACTTAACCAGTTCGAAGATATCGATGATCTGGTTTCCCCAAGCGCGCACGGTAACCCCGATTTGACCGAAAATGTCGGAGGAGAAAGCTTTAAGCCCGTTCCAGGCCTGCCCGATATTATCGGTGGCCTCTACAATTTTATTACTGCGGTCCTCCATGGTGTCGGCAAACAGCGTTATCGCTTCGTTTGCCGCTGCTGTTTTACCCTTCGTTTTCTCCAGGGTAATGATGTGCTTCATCATGGCTTCATCAACAAAGCCATATTGCTGGTTCAGGCTTGCCAGCGCTTTAACGGGATCACTTACCAGGCGTGAAAAATCCGCCAGCGCGGCCTTCGTATCCAACCCTGCATCGCCCATAGCCATAATGGATTTGGCGATTTTCGTCATTTGGTCGGCTGTGTACTTCCCGGTGTCATTAAGTTGCACGAGAGTATCAACAGAGTCAGCCAGGGAGGCGCCGGCGTTATCTGCAACATCTTGTGCGGCATCGTTCAGTTGCTGCATAGAGGAGAACCCAGCTCCGCCCATCAAAATGAGCGATCTGGCAACGTTGTCGAACTGCTGAGACGAGCTATAAGCAGCCCCGGCCAGAATAGCCAGCAAACCTACAGTGCCTGCAATAGCGAGGTTAAAGCCATTCAACAGGCCTCCCGCCCGCCCCAACTTTTCTGCTGCCTCACTGGTGTTATTTAGCCCTTCAGCAGCTTCGCTGATGCCTCCTGCCGACTCCGCTGTCTCTCTACTCTCTTCGTTAAACCCAAACAATGCGTCCCTCAAAGCCTGGAGCATTGGACCTAATCCACCAAAAGAATCCTTAATTTGCCCGCCTTGCTGGAGCAAGATCAGGAAAGGGGATTGTCCTCCAGCCAGCTGTGTCGCGATATCGGTGAACTGCGCCGGCAGAGTGCGCAGCGCAGCGCTGTACTGGCCAACGGAAATTCCAGCACGCCGGGCAGCAGCTTCCTGCCGGGATAGCGCCTCTGGCAGTACGTCAGCCACGCCAGAGAGGCGTTCACGCGTCTGGTTAAGGATTGTGTTGAAATGCTCAAACTGAGCGCCGTTGATACGCCCGGCTTCGAAATGGGCCACCAGCTGTGCGTGTTGTTCATCCAATGAATTAAACGCACGAATCGTCGGGTCGATTGAGCCCAGGAGATTCTTTAACGCGGCAGACTGCTTCTCGGCGGCCTGAGTGGCTGCCAGTTCTGCCTGGGCCCGCGCCGCTGCCTCGCCGGTGTCGGTCAGCTTAAGCCGGGTATCGTCCAGGATTTTTTGATAATGAGTAAACTCCTCAGTATCGAGTAACCCCTTGCTATGAATTGTCCGCAGTTTTTGCTGCTGATCATCAAGCTTACCTAAGGCTGCGAGAGTTGGATCTATGCTTTCAAGCAGCCCCTTGAAGGATTTTTGTTGCTCCCATAAAGCCGCTGCGCTCTGCTTGCCGGCATCGGCCCCAGCGCGAAACACGCTATTCAGATCATCTGCTTTATCTACAGCACCGGCCGCCGCCTGGCCGAGTTTATCCAGTTCGTTGCTGGCTGTTTTCAGGTCAGAAACATCGGCCCGCAAAGTAATCGAGGCGATTTGGTCAGTCATTATTTCGTCTCCTTATGCATTACCTTGAGAGCCTCGCTTTCCATAATTTGAAGGTCGGCCATGCAGGCCGCCGCATCCTCAACCCCGTGTAACTCGAACATCCAGGGGAGAACGTTGTAATCAAGGCCGGTCGCCCCGCTCGCGCCGACTCGCCACTGGGTCGCCAGGGAAGAGAAGATGGTGAAGGACCTCCACACTGAGGGCAGTATCCCCACCTCTTCCTCCACGTCCTCAGGCGTCAAACCAAAAGCGCTCAGCTCCGCGAGCGTCGGTCCCGGCGTATACAATGCTGCGGCGACCTGCCTCAGTTTTTTTCGCGGATACCCATCAGCTCTTTGGTGTATGCCAGACCGATGCTGTCGAACGCGCGTGGATAGTTCCGCAGAAGGACAATAACGTTTTCGCGGTTGAACTCATCGGGAAGCGCCCACCCATCAACAATTTCCATGAGGTAGCCGGCCTGCGGCTCGATAACATCCTTTTTACCTTCGGCGGCCTTTTGCAGCTTCTCGTCCATGGAGCGCAGCTCTTCCAGCGTCTTATGGCGGAAAGTAAACGTCAGCTTGCCGTCTTCGGCGCCAGCGCGCGGAATGCTCGCGGTCACAGAAAAAGTTGGGTTGGGGATCAGGGAAAATTTGGTCATTTCGATTCCTAAGAAAGACTTTGGTTTCAGTAGCGAAGAAAGCCCGGCGTACCGGGCTCGAGTGGTTAGCTGACCGTGACGGCGCAAGCAGCAGAGGTGATAGTTTTGCCCGCCGCGTCAGTGACTTCGCAGGTGTAAGAGCCAGCATCTCCGGATGCCACAGATGGAATGTTGAACGTCGAGGCGGTTTTGCCTGGAATGGCGGAGCTTCCTTTCTTCCACACGTAGGTGTAAGGAGCGGAGCCGCCTTGCATAACGACGGCTAAATCGAGCGCATTTCCAACACTAACTGATTTGGTTGATGGCAGATCAGTCAGGAACGCCAGCGGCGTAACGGATGAATCGGCGATCGGGTAAATCTGCATATCCGATTCGAAGTTCATGCGCGCTTCGTTGCTTTCCACGGCGTTGATTTCGGTCTTAGGCACCTTCTGGAAAGACACTTTGGCAGAGTAATAACGGTCCGCTTTTCCGCGCGGGTTATGGAACCACACAGCAGTGGTGTCGCTGGATTCGTCAAGTTCACTCAGACGCTTGTAAATTGCCAGCAGCGGATCGTGTGCAAAGGTGTAGACCTGCACCACGGCGTTTTTGAAGGTCGGGATGGTACGGGCCTTATCGTCTTCCAGGAACTGCACGCTGATGGTCTGCTGATCACCACCCTCAGTGGATAGGGTCATCACCTGCGGCATCGTGATCCACGTGTCGATTTTACGCAGCGTGCCCGCGCCAGTGCCTGCCGGGAATTTGGTGGTGTCAGAGGTATCGAACGAATCCAGAACGATTTTGGTACCGGCTACGGATTTAACGCGCAGCACCATATTATCGAGTTTTAGCCAGCCGGAGCTCACCTGCACTACATCGCCCGCCAGGATGCCAGCGGCAGATGCAACAGTCAGTTCGCATTCAGTAGCGTTAGAGGCTGCGGTAAAGGTGATGGGAGCCTGATAGGCCTTGGCCACGTTCACACGCGAGCCGTTAGGGATTGCGAATGCCATAGCACTCTCCTGAATTTAGGTAATAAAAAACCCGCCGGGCGGCGGGTCAGTAATCAGCGCGGTACTGCATGCTGACAGGGGTGGTGTAGGTGATAGAGCCGGTACTACCGTTGGGTGATGATGTGGGGCGATCCTGTATAGGTTGGCGCACCTGCGGCGGGCCATTGATGTAAACGGTCAGATCACCATCCACCAGCGGCAGCCCTTCGGGAAAAGCATCTGCGACAGACTTTGTCAGCCCTCTGGCCAGAGTCACGCCGCTACCTGCTGGTGCAATGATATTGAGCTGGAGAATGCCCTGGTATGTACGCAACTGACCTTCCAGGTCCTGCCCCACGGTTTGCGCTGGTAAGACATAAACGCGCCCATAAGGGGCATCATCAGGCGGGGTAAAAGCGATGTTAGGCCAGGCGATCGTCAATCCGAGCGACTCAGCGATAATCGCCACCCGGCTCTCCAGCAATTCAGCAATTCGCATGGACTGGTCACCGGCCATTGCGCACCTCGTTCATTGCCTCGCGGAAGTATTGGGCTGCATCCAATGCGGTCAATCCGACCATACCGCCGGGCGCCTGGTTTGAATGTCCGTTCTCCAGTGCCTGGGCATATGGCAGGTTGTTAGTGAAGTAAATCGTGCTCACTTGCCCTACTCTGAACACCTCAAGCACCGCCAGACCGCGGGAGTTTGACCCCTGCCCCGAAGCGTCCGGGGTATCGTTCGTCTCTGTTGGCTGGCTATCGAACCCGACATACCAGTTGTTCTTGAACCGACCACCGACATAGCCCTCAGGCTTTTTAATGTCCATCGAGTCGTTTACACGCAAACCGCGCTTAAGTCGTCCCGATTTGGTCAGGTTGGCAGGATCATCGCGAAGGGCAGCATTGTGTTCACGCACTGCAGTGTTATAAGCAGAGGCCGTTTGGTTCACTTGCCAGGTCTCCGGCTGCCCGACTGGTGACATCTCCACCAATCTCCCCAGGATTTTGATACCCGTCCGGCGCACCGCCTCGTCAATCTCCTGCTTTGAGCCATCAACGAACAGCTGAATAGCAGCCAGGAACGGCTGATTTACGGAACTGGTCATATCAGGTCCTTAGCTGGATGTTATAGGAGATCAACACGTCTGCCGGCTTAACCGGATTCGGCTGTACCACGCGCCACTTTTGGCCGTCGATATCAATGATGTCACCGATGCGCACCTCAGTTTCAAACGTGGCCGCCAGCTTCTTATCGCCTGTAGCAATCAGAGAGCCGTCGATTTCACGAGTTGAGTATTCAGTGATAACGCCGGTAACGGTCGCGATAACAGGCTCGGTGGTAATCTCTTTCCCGTACTGATCGCGGGTGGTGCTACCGCCTCGGGTCAGTTGGTAGGATTTGCCGTTATCCTTCAGGAGCCGCGTTGCCGTAGCGCGCATGCGGCGATAGTCGATTGCCATGCTACCCCCTTTCGACCCGGACCTGGTTGCCGCCCACTACAAGCCCGCGCAGTGCGGAATAGAACCATGGGAATGACGGAGCAGCTCTATTCGTTCCCGGCTCATACTGGACTGTTACCGCACCCTCGACGCGCTCCATCGTCACCGCCCCACCGCCAGCGACCGACGGGGTGAGGTCAATATCCTGCGATTCGATGGCCAGGCGACATTGAGCATCAATCAGGCACAGTGGAATCGCATCATTCGACAGGTCAACACCATCGAAGCGCACGCCGGAACGCGGCCAGGATAGAGGCTGTGATGCACTGGAACGCTGACCGCGCCAGGCCTTCCCTTCCAGAAAGTCCATTGCCTGCATCAGCATCTGACCGCACTCACCATCATCTGCAGGAATGCTATATCCGCGCCCGGCGGCAAATGCCCGCAGGTCTGACACGCTGGCGTAGCTGTTGAAGCCTGGAGAGTTGGGATCGGCAACCAGCATGGTTATTCCTCCAGACGCCAGTCCAGCGCCAGCCAGTTATCCACTTCATCAGGATGAACATCTGCGTGCAGCGGGCCGCCAGGGAATTCTGGGGTGTCACGTACCATGACCACCAGCTCAATACCCTGCTGTTCCTGCTGTTCCTGCTGTTCCTGCTGTTCCTGCTGTTCCTGCTGTTCCTGCTGTTCCTGCTGTTCCTGCTGTTCCTGCTGTTCCTGC